>NZ_CAWMCN010000099.1:0-27202 GCF_963865925.1 Vibrio sp. ZOR0018
TATTAGCCTCATAACAATATATCCTTTCCTCCCGTTTTAACTGTTGATTCATTTTTCAGATCCATTCTTTGATCACGTGAAAAGTGAGGCATAAAAAAATCCAGCCGAAGCTGGATTTTTAATTTAAAAGTTAACGACTTAACCAAGCAAACCAAGAGCAGCATTAGGCGCTTGTTTAGCTTGTGCCAACACTGAGCTTGATGCTTGAGAAAGGATCTGCGATTTAGTCAAGGCAGTGGTTTCTTTCGCAAAATCAGTGTCTTTGATTCGGCTCTTAGAAGCATTTACGTTTTCGTTGATGTTATCTAAGTTGTTAATCGCATGGTTGAAACGGTTTTGGAATGCACCCAGTTGAGCACGATGGCTGTCTACAAATTGCAGTGCCGCATCAACAATGGCAACTGATTCTTGCGAACCACCTACAGAGGTGACATCAATGGTATCGACTGTCACATCTTTTGCCGCTTGGAAACTCAGTTCACCCGCTAAGCTGCCACCAAAGGTTGCTACGCCATCAATACGGTTGCTATCAGTAAAGATTTGCAGTTTGCCTTCATCGTCAACAGAAGCTTTTAACATGTCGGTTTGACCATTGATGTAAGTGGCCAACTCTTCGATGTCATCGCCATCTTTTGCACTTAGGTTGATGGTTTGCTCGCCAGTACGTTTGTCAGTCAACGTAATGGTAAGGTCATTAGCACCCGCTTTAACGGTCCAATCTTTATCTTGTCCATTTGCCGCTTGGTAACTCTTACCGCCCATCATTGCGTTGTCGCTGCGCATATTATTTAGGCTTAGCATGACCGCTTCACCGTTATCCGCACCGATTTGGAATGATTTCGTCTCAAAAGTACCATTGAGCAACTTATTACCACCAAACGATGTAGTTTCAGCAATACGGTTGAGTTCGTCATTCAGCGCGGTGATCTCTTCTTGAATCGCTACGCGGTCGGCTTTCGAGTTCGAACCATTTGACGATTGTAGAGATAAGTCACGCATACGTTGCAAAATATTGGTGGTTTCGTTCATTGCACCTTCAGCTGTCTGCGCAATTGAAATGCCATCATTTGCGTTGCGCACGGCAACATCTAAGCCTCTGCTTTGAACGTTCAAACGGTTAGAGATTTGCAAACCTGCTGCGTCATCTTTTGCGTTATTAATTTTGAAGCCTGATGATAAACGTTCCATTGATAACTGTTGCGCATTGCTAGCACTGTTTAGGTAGCGTTGTGCTGTCATAGCTGAAACGTTAGTGTTTACATTAACCGCCATAGTGGTTCTCCTATTGATTTTCCGACTTAGCGTCATAGACAAACGGTTTCCGACGTCTCGGAAAACCAAGTAGTTCTCTCAAAGTACTATTATTAGCGACTGCGGTTAGGAATCCTTTAACGGGAAAACGACGATTTCGTAAAAAATAGCCAATATCGATTAAAAGTGGGATAAACGCAGCAAAACTGGCTGAAATACAAAAATAGCATTAAAGATTTGACGCGATTGGTCGGCTTAAGAAGAGCATTGATAAGAGCAAGAAGTTATAGATAAAGAAAAGCCCCTTTTCCTTTGAGAGAACCGGGGCTAGTTGGTAGCCAGAGCCAATGTGGAGATCAGAGAAATGAACACATTACCGACTGACCGGGGCGTATGATTATCTATGACTATAAAGCAGGGTACATCTTGAGAGAGCTTTATATTCGGCCATAATCATACTTTGCCAAGGATTCCTTCACCTAACCCACGTCTGAGCTGTTGGATGAAGGGTCCTAACATTACTGCAATAGTGACATTGCAGAATTTGGCAACTGTTTTGCTTGAGCGAGAATCGAGGTACCCGCTTGTTGCAGAATCTGTGCTTTCGTCATTTGCGTGGTTTCTTTCGCAAAATCTGTATCTTTAATTCGACTGTTGGATGCTTCAACATTCTCTTGGATATTGGCCAAGTTGTTGATGCTATGGCTTAAACGGTTTTGCTTCGCACCGAGCTCTGCTCGTTGTGAATCCACATATCTCAACGCAGCATCCAGAACGCCCACTGCATTTTGAGAGCCACCAACTGAGGTGATATCAATATCTTGAACCGTCGTCTTAACGCCCGGTCCGCCGTTTAGGCCAAGTTCGGTTGCCAAACCACCAGAGATGGCAAGGTCACCTTGTAAATTCGGTTCTGCGGCAAAAATTTGCAGTTTACCGTCTTGATCAACCGATGCTTTAAGCTTATCGGTTTGACCATTAATGTAAGTCGCTAGCTCTTCAATATCATCGCCATCTTTGGCTAACACATCGAGAGTAACAAGCTCACCTGCCTGGGTGGTGAATTCAAATTTCAAATCACGCGCGCCCGCTGGCACTCCCCAATCCTTGTCCTTTCCTTGCTCTGCAAGGAACGATTGGCCACCCATACGGAAGTCATCAGCACGTATGCTGGTAAGCCCCATAATGATCGCCTCACCTGAGCTCGCACCAATCTGGAACGATGCTTCACCGAACGAACCGTTGAGCAGTTTACGTCCACCGAATGAGGTCGTTTCTGCAATACGGTTTAACTCATCTTGCAAGGCGGTCGACTCTTCATCCAAAGCTTGTCGCTCTGACGCCGAGTTGGTGCCGTTTGCTGATTGAAGAGCAAGATCACGCATACGTTGCAAGATACTGGTCGACTCATTCATTGCCCCTTCCGCGGTCTGAGCAATCGAAATACCGTCGTTGGCATTACGCATTGCCACATCTAGGCCACGAGACTGAGCGGTTAAGCGGTTTGAAATTTGTAAGCCTGCCGCATCATCTTTAGCGCTGTTGATTTTATTACCTGATGATAAACGTTCCATCGAGGTATTTAATTCACCCGTCGCTTTATTAAGGTAACGCTGAGCAGTCATTGCTGAGACGTTAGTATTTACTGTAATGGTCATAGTTTGCTCTCCTAGTGAGTTCGCAAGCTTTTTGCGAAGCGGCCAGCTTTACTCTCATTTGGAAGCACTGACCGTGAACTTGCTAAATCCGCTATTTGCCGATTTAAAAACTTGTTGTATCAACTCTGATATAGACAATTCAATTAGTATGCCAACTTTTAAAACATCTGATATTAAAATTAATATTCTTTGTTTTTTAATCACTTAGAAGAAATTCATTCATTCTATCTTTGTGAGTGAGCATCCAGTTTTTTCTCGTTAGCAACAGAGTTGCCACTTTCGTTTGCCGCTCTATTGCCTCTTTATCTCTCGATAATAGATGAGCAATTTCCAGGCCAATTTTTCAACACATTCCACTCTTCGCGCATATGGCTTAGCACATAAGGCATTGAAGATTAGATATAGTTGAAAAGGGTCAAATCTTTCGTTTTACCGAAAGCCAGTTGTGAAGCCTGCAACGCACGTGAATTCTCATTAAATTCAATCACCGCTTCTGCGTAATCGAGATCTTCAAAGTTACTTTTTGATTTCGCTAAACTGATTTTGAAATCTTCATGCTGTTCTTGTTGAATATCTAAAGTGCTCAAGCGTGCACCGACATCAGTACGCACTTTATTGAGATGAATAAAGGCGGCATGAAACTCTTCCGTAATTTGGTGCAGTTTCGCTGTCGTCGATGCATCCGATACGGAGCCTTGTGAGAGCTCAATCGCGTCTTTATAGCTATCAAATAAGGTAAAGGTTGAACGCGGCTCTAGGCTTAACACATCACCTTTCGAAATTTGCCCTTTTACGTGCACCGTCAGATCTTGATATCGAATGCCTTTTTGTGGATCAAACTCATCGGCCTGTACCACGCTGCCATCTTTCTCTAATTGGTAACCATATTTGCCGTTAGCCATATCAACAAATGTCACGGTATAGCGCGATGTATCATTCGAGTCTAAATTGGTTGCGCGCTCGAGCAGTAACTCTGAACCTTCGTTTAATTGATAGTTTGGTTCGTAGTTACCAAACGGGTTATCAATCTCCATAAACACTTTATTACCCGGATTATTGAACGGGATCTCTAAGCTGTTGGAGATACGCATTTTGCGCTGATAATCATCGCCGGAATAAGTCACGTTACTGGCATTATCTCTAAAGAAAGGCTGATTCTTCGGCTTGGTTCCAGCAAACATGTAGTTACCGGACTCATCTTGCGTATTTGCTAGTTCAATTAAGTTGTTGAACATCTCTTGCAGCTCACGCGCTTTCGCTTCTCTATCTTCTGGAGAGAATGAACCGTTAATCATTTCCATAACAGTACGCTTTGCCTCATCGGTCGAGCTTTCCGCATTGGCAATGATTACTTCTTGATGTTCTAAGCGGTTTCGAACCAGCACTATTGCATCAAGATATTGGCGTAATTGCTCTTCTTGCTGCCCTACTTTTTGGATGTAATGAGTGGCTAATGGACTATCACTGGCCGAAAGCAACTTCTTACCCGACGCTAGCTGCGCTTGGTTATGATGGATCTTTGATTCTTGACGGCGCATATCGTTTTGCACCGATTGATAGTTATGGAAGCTCGATATTCTGGTTAACATTTATCGCCTCCTATCTCAGCTGCAAAATCGTGTTGAAAGTATCATTAGCCACCTGCATGATGCGTGAGGAAGCCATATAAGCTTGTTGGAACTTCATCATGTTCGCGGCTTCCTCATCAAGGTTGACTCCGGAAATGGACGCAATGCGCTCCTGCGCTGACTCTTTTTCAAGCCTGGCCACGTCACTTAAGCGTGACGCGGTGGCCAGCTGCAAACCAAAATCAGTATTGAGATCGTGATAAACCCCGAGCACGGTCGTTTCACCGTCGTTGAGTTTTTTCTCCGTTTGAATTTGCTGCATCTTACGTAAATTGCCGTTATCACCTTCTGAGGGGACAAGGTTTGCCGTAAATTTATCATTGGGTAGCGCGCCAGCCGTCAATTCAAACGTTGTACCAAGCACAGTAATCGAATTCGATGGTGGGTAGGCCTGTGGTTCTAGCAGCACGTTGCCTTTGGTATCCGTGACCGCAAATTGATCGCCCGTTGGTGAGATCACCACTTCAAATTCACGCAACCCACCTGCCGATAAAATATTAAATTTTGCCTGCCCTTGGGCAAAAGTGGTGGAGGCTTCATAACTTTGTGCGGCAATGGCTGTCGGATCGTTGGTCGCCATTTTCATAATAGCGGCACCATTACGCGTTGGACGCAGCAATATGCGCTCCCCGGCTTGAGGGGCGTTGCGAATCTCAACTCGCATTCCATCTAAAAATAAACTGCTGCCAACGACCGGAACGTTAACCCGCTCGCCCGTTGGCTTTAATACGGTATAATTGCTGCCGTTGTACTGTAGGGAGTATTCACCACTTTTCAACGCTGAAGTATCTTCGATATAGACCGCCATATCGGCTTTTGAATTGCCAGCGATGATCGCTCGCGAGCGGGCATTGACTTCAGAGTTCACATCCGTAAACAACGCTCTTCCCACATTGCCACGTAAGTCCAAGCCTTGTGATTGCAACTTGTTAACTTCATAAGAGAAAGATGTTGCCATGCGGCCAAGTTCATCCATTAGGTAAGGAATGTGCTTATCTCGCATCGTAAACAGAGCACTTAACTTACCGCCAATATCCTCAGTGGTAATGGTCTTGATCCCTTTGCCTTCAATCATGGCCAAGCGGCGCTGACTCACATCAGGATAACCATCAACCATCTTCATTTGGCTGGCTTCTGTACCTGAAACGAGCGTGTGCCCACTCCCGATATGGATGTTAAACCCTTCAGCATTTTTACGTGGCGTCACAGTGACCTTAGTGTATTCAGACAACTCAGCCACCAATTTTTCATGCTGGTCCATTAAGTCATTGTGAGGACCAGGAGTGCGCATCATTAAGCGTTGTAAATCTCGCAGCTCAAGCGCCAATTGGTTAATACGCTCAACGGCAACATCTAGCCCTTTGTTGGTCGCATCAGATTGGCGGCGAATGTTCTCGTGAAAATCATTCATGTTTTGAGTGATCAGATCCGCTTTCTCAAGTACAACTTTACGCGCACCTACATCATTCGGGCTGTCGGCGAGGGTTTTAATCGCATCAAACCATTCGTTTAAGTTTTCAGGGATTTTTTTCGAGGCCACTGACGACAATAACTTTGAGAGCATATCTAAATTTTCTTCGTCGTCACGCTTAAAGGAAAAGCTGGTGGTAGATAGGTTTAATTCATTAACGGCAAATTGATCCCATGAGCGGCGAACTTTTTCCACATGTACGCCCATACCGTAGGTTTCACCACCGTATTGGCGAGGTGTATTGGTCCCTTGGATCACAGACTGACGGCTGTAACCTTCTGTATTAACATTAGAAATGTTATGACCTGTGGTGCTGAGTTGTCTCTGAGCGGTAAGTACACTTTGGGTACCTAGATTCAGAAGATCCGACGCCATACTGCCCCCGAAAACCTAATCAAATCAGTGGTTACTGAATATCTAAGTTAGTAATTGCAATATGTATGCCAAAGGAGTTTCAAAGAGGAGATTAGACAAAACAAAGGAAAGATAAAAGCCAGCAAAGCTGGCTTTAGAGGGGTTATTCCATTGCTTCAATTTGAGATTTTACTCTCAGCACTTTTTCAGCATAGTACGGGTCCGTCGCGTAACCAGCAGCGTGCAGGCCACGAATGAAAGACTCATCGCTGCCATTATGGTTCAGCGCCACGGTGTAGCGCGGATTGTCATTGAGAAAACGAACATAGTCATTAAAACTGTCTTGATAATTTCCATAAGAACGGAACGCAGCTTTTTCCATCACGGGTGTATTATCATGATATTCAAGAGTTTGCGTCGCCACTTTCTCACCTAACCAACTTTTATCCGCTTTGATGTTGAATAAGTTATTACTGCTACCACGAGCATTTTGAACAACTTTTTGTCCCCATCCGGTTTCTAATGCCGCTTGAGCAAGTAGCAGTGAAGAGTCAACACCTAATGCCCGCGCTGCTTTTTCAGCATAAGGTTTCATTGAAGCTACAAACGCTTGCGGCGAATCAAATCGACTCGATTCGACCTTGCTAGGTTCGATCGTTTCTTGCGTTGAGAGGCGGCGGTTGTTACTGCGTTCGATACGGCGCATGGCTTCTTGGAAACCATCTTGCGTCGGGTCGGTTATTGATGGATCGTTTTTCGAGGTGCCGTTAGCCTGACTGAGCTGCGCCACAATCATATCGGCAAGCCCTAAAGAACCGGAGGCACTGAGCTCGCTCGACATTTGTTCATCAAGCATTTGTCGATAGAAATCTTCGTTTTGGCTGTTGAACATCTCAGATTTAAAATCGGCATTGGCGTCGCGCATCGATTTGAACAACATTGAGGTAAAAATCGCTTCAAACTGTTTGGCTGCGGCCTTGAGCGCCGCTGACTCGCCTTCTTTATCACCGGTTTTTGCTTGCTGACGTAGCTTATCTAAGCTAGCAATATCATGAATAAAGCCAATATCATTGGGATTATTAATCATCTTCCTCTCCTAGATAATGATCAGTTGGCCTTCAATCGCGCCAGCTTGTTTCAATGCTTGCAAAATCGCCATCAAATCTGAAGGAGCTGCTCCCACTTCGTTGACCGCGCGCACTAAATCATCCAAGGTCAAACCCGGTTCAAATTTAAACATTTTACCTTGTGCTTCAGACACTTCTATTTGGCTATTAGGCACCACAGCTGTCTGACCACCCGCTAACGCATTGGGCTGACTGACATTCAAATTCTCTTTAATGGCAACAGTCATACCACCGTGCGTCACCGCAGCAGGTTTTAAGCGCACATGCTGGCCGACAACAATAGTTCCCGTTCGTGAATTAACGATAATTTTGGCTGAGCCATCCGCTGGATCAAACTCAACATTTTCGATTGCAGAAAGAAACGCGACGCGCTGCCCTACATCTCGCGGTGCACGGATACGTACTGACGTTGCATCAACCGCGGTCGCCATCTCTGGGCCTAAGAAGTTATTCACTGCATCTGCCATACGTTGCGCTGTGGTGAAGTCAGATTCAAGCAAATTGAAGGTAATAAAATCGCCACGGCTAAAAGGTGTTGGTACTTCGCGTTCCACCATAGCACCGCCTGAAATCAGACCAACCGTTGGGTTATTGCCGACAATTTTAGAACCATCAGCACCGGTGGCACTAAAACCACTGACCACTAAATTACCTTGGGCCACGGCGTAAATTTGACCATCTAACCCCTTAAGGAAGGTTTGCATTAGAGTGCCGCCACGTAAACTTTTAGCAGAGCCGATAGAAGAAACGGTGACATCGACACTTTGACCTTGCTTGGAAAACGCCGGCAATTCGGCCGTGACAATCACGGCGGCAACGTTCTTTGTTTTCGGTTTAGTGCCCGGCGGCAATTGAATGCCGAAATTTTGCAACATGGCGTTAAAACTTTGGTCGGTGAACGGTGTCGATTCACCCGTTCCCGGTAGCCCAGTGACTAGACCATAACCCACTAATTGGTTACTCCGCACGCCCGCAACTTGAGAGACATCTTTGATACGGGCCGCTTGTGCATGGGTTGCGATGAGCAACAGACTTAAAACAAGCAGGGTGAATTTTTTCATGGTCTAGTACCTTAATTTCTACGTTTCTTTACGCCAGAACTCCGGCGTTACAGAGAGACATTAAAGAATCGTGCCAAGAATCCAGGTTCTTGCATATCTTGGTTGGTGCCTGTACCTGAATATTGGATGCGTGCATTAGAAATACGAGTAGAAGCAATGGTGTTGTCAAAGTCGATATCATCGGGACGAATGGTACCGCTTAAGCGAATGTATTCATCGCCAGTGTTCAGTGTGAGCCATTTTTCACCACGGATGACTAAGTTGCCGTTGGCGAGCACTTCAATCACTTCAACCGTGATCGAACCAGAAATACTGTTACTTTGGTTGGCTGCAGAACTGCCATTGAACTTGTTGTCATTTTTCAACGCATAAGAGAAATTATAATCACCCACAGTGAGATCTTTACCGCCGACAGCGAGTGGGTCCATAGACGCATCATTGGATTTGGATAGATCCGCATCAGCACTCTTGGCCGCTTTAGTACTTTCATCAAGATTGACGGTAATAATATCGCCAATGCCACGCGGTTTTGAATCATCATAAAGACTGTTCATTTGTGCCAAATTAAACAGTGAACCGGTTTCCGCGGCATAATGTTCTGGTTTCTGTTTTGGATGAATGGGGGCCCATGCAGGATCACCGGCTACGGGATCGGAACGCTTACGCATTGAGTCCAGTAAACCAGAACCTTCTTCTGCAGACTTATCCCCTTCAACCGCGTCCACCACGGTTGTACCTTGAACCACTTCAGGAGTATCGACCGGTGGCGGCATTAACGAGCAACCAGACAAAGCAGTAACCAATACAAGACTCAATAGACGTTTCATCGCAGCATTCTCTTAGTTAATGATTAGAGTTGTTGGTTCACAAAACTCATCATCTTATCGACTGCTGAGATGACTTTTGAGTTCATTTCGTAAACGCGTTGCGCTTCAATCATGTTGACCAACTCTTCTGTGACGTTCACGTTAGAGGTTTCAAGCATGGATTGACGAACATCACCGAGGCCGTCAAGCCCTGGTACCCCTTCTTGTGGATCACCACTAGCACCGGTCGGTAGATACAAGTTTTGACCAATCGGCTCTAGACCGCCTGGGTTGATAAAATCAACCGTGGTAATTTGTCCAACCACTTGGTTATTTTGCTGACCACGAAGCCTGACGGACACTTCACCATCATTACCCACAGTAATAGAGATTGCATCAGGTGGAATAACAATTTCCGGCTCTAAATTATATCCAGCACCGGACGTCACAATCGCCCCTTCGTCGTTGAGGGTAAATTGACCATTTCGGCTATAAGCGATATTGCCATCTGGCATCAGGATTTGGAAAAAGCCGTCACCTTCAATCATCATATCGAGGCTATTGGTCGTGGTTTGTACGTTGCCGTGGGTATGCACTTTTTGTGTTGCCACGACTTTAGAACCCGCACCAAGCATCAAACCGCTTGGCAGTTTGGTATTTTGCGAAGATTGACCGCCCGGTTGATTAATATTTTGATAAAACAGATCTTCAAATACCGCACGACCCTTTTTAAAACCAATAGTCGAGGCGTTCGCTAGGTTGTTTGAGATAGTGGCAATATTGGTTTGTTGGGCATCAAGCCCGGTTTTACTTACCCATAATGCAGGTTGCATAGTAATCTCCTTTAACGCTTATCAGCTCATACGAAGTAATGAATCGGACGATTTGTCCATCTCTTCTGCGGTGCTCATCATTTTGACTTGCATTTCAAACTGACGTTGTAGCTCAATCAAGCTAGTCATCTCACCCACCGCATTGACATTACTGCCTTCCAGCGCACCTTTTAATAGCTTTACGCTAGCATCTGCTTCGAATGCTGCATTAGGATCTTTAGCACGGAATAAACCATTCGTATCTTTGTATAGGGATTGATTATTGGGTCGAACCAGTTTAATTCGGCCTACCACTTCCATCGCATCGGCTGGAGCGCCTTGCGGACGAACGGAAATAGTACCGTCATTACCGATTTCTACTTTACTCAATGGAATAGGTAGAGTGATTGGCGCGCCCGTTCCATCTAGCACTAGATGGCCGCTACCATTTATGAGCATGCCATTTTGGTCAATGCTTAGGTTGCCACTGCGGGTTAACCCCTCTTTGCCGGTTTTATCCATCATGGAAATCCAACCGTCACCTTGAATGGTGATATCGAGATCGCGCCCTGTGGTAATGACACTGCCTTGCGCAAAATTATGTCCCGGACGTTCTGTCATGCTAAACACGCGGCTCGGTAACCCTTCGCCATAAGCTTGCATTGAGCGAGCTTGCGCCAAATCAGCACGGAACCCCGTGGTACTGACGTTTGCTAAATTGTTCGCTCTTAATTGCATGGCTTGCATGTTTTGCTTTGCGCCACTCATGGCGAGAAACAGTGCGCGATCCATAATCTGCTCCAATAATCATCGTTCGATCATTAAAAGCAATTGACGTGCCAACTTATATTTAAACTAAAAATCAATATGTTAAATGCAATTGCACAAAAAATAGGGAGGATATAACGAAGATTGCCGCAAACAGATGGCAACAATACCAAGCTAACATTGCCGCTAACTTGGTATTGCCATTGATGACGTTAAAGGAATTAACGGATCTGTAGTATGTTTTGTTGTAGCTGGTTGTGAACTTCAAGCGCACGCGAGTTCGCTTGGAAGTTACGCTGAGCAGAGATAAGATCCACCAGCTCTTGAGTCATATCAATGTTGGATTGTTCAATAACACCATTGCTGATGGTACCAAATGAGCCTTTGTTTGATTCACCCCAAATTTTATCACCGGAGAATTGAGTCGAATCCCACTGCGTACCACCTTTTTTATCTAAGCCTTGTTCATTGGCTACGCGGACAAGCCCCACACGTCCTAGAATGGTATTTTGACCATTTGAGTAAGTGGCTAGCACACTGCCATTTTCATCGAAATCGATCTTCGTCAAAAAGCCCGTGGTTGCACCATCTTGTACAAATTTAGTCAACTCAAATGGAGCGGCAAATTGCGTAGCCGAATCGAGACTGAACGACAATGTTTGGTTAGCATCCGCACCGTTGAGTTCAACTGGGTTTGCCCCCAAACCTAAAGGCTCGGTTACAATTTGCTGACCATTATTCATGCTGGCTAGCGTACCATCATTATTAAACTTCATGGTATGCCCAATATGACCCGTCGGCGTAGTAGCATCACCACCAACTACATTGATTGGTTTCTCACCAGTTTTATCCGTCACGGTGTAATAGGTTTGCCATGTGTTAGCTTGCGTCTGATCTTTGAGGTAATAGGATGTCAACTTATAAGGCTGACCCATCGAATCGTAGATCGTAGATGAGGTGGTACGGTTGTACGTCTCAGGATCAGTAATATCAAATAAGGTTGGGTCTTTTAACTTACCATTAGCTGGCAAGTTCGCGCCAAGTTCAACATTGGCTGTCTGTTTAGGTTTACCAAACTGAGCAGGAATATTGATAGGTTTTGGCTCATACGAAAGAACATCACCAGTATCAGGGTTAACATCATAGCCAAGCAAAAACTCGTCATTTGACGTTACCATGTAATCATTTTTATCGAGGTGGAAAGCACCATTTCTGGTCAACTCATTTTGTTGAGGCGTCAGCTTATCTTTCGCAACCGCAAAGAACCCCGTTCCCGCAACGCGCAAGTCCATCGGGTTATTAGTATAAATACTGGAACCTTCGTGGAATTGTTGTGCCACTTTGTTCGCCTGAACACCTTGACCAGGAGTCGTTTTGGAGTTGGTAAACAATGAGGTTGAGTAAACATCACCAAACTCAGCACGCGACTCTTTAAAACCAAAGGTATTCGCGTTAGCAATGTTGTTACTGGTGGTGTTCAGATCTAACTGAGCTGCGGATAAACCGCTTAATGATATATACGACATTCCAAAATCTCCTATCTAGCTAGCATATCTACTCTATAAAGAGTTACGCTTTGCCAACTTCTAGTACTTCAGCAAGTTTAACTGGCGATGTAAATCCAGCCAGATTGAGCAGTACGTTACCATCACCTTTACCCAGCAGAACGCTATTGACGTTTGCGTAAGTCGATACCGCAAACTCCTTGCTTTCTCCATCGAGCAAACCCGAAGCTTTCACTTGGTATTTGCCGCCCGGCAATGGATTACCGTTTTGATCGTTACCGTCCCATTCAACGCGATTATCACCGGCTGATTTAGCCCCGACATCAAAGGTACGAACCAATTGTCCAGCTTCATTCTCTATTCGGACAAACAAGTTCTCTAAACTTTGAGGAAGTTTGACCATCGCAGCCATCCCAGCACCCTCTTTTTTGATCCCTGCCGCTCCCGGGACTAAGACATCACGGCCAACCAGTGATGAAGCCTGTAGAGCTTGGTTGGATGTCATCGACGAGTTGAGACTCTCAAACTGAGTGTTCATTTTGCCGATACCATCAACTGTGGCAAATGACGCCATTTGGGCGATCATCTGGTCATTACTGACCGGTTTAAAAGGATCTTGCTGAGCCAGTTGTTTGGTGAGTAACGATAGGAAGTCTTCTTGTTTAAGATCTTGCTTCCCCGTTGTCTCTTCTGTTTTCTTTTGGTCTTGAAGACTTTTCAGCTGGTCAACATAAGACAAGCCGCTTTGACCAATGTTATTTATTCCGGCCATACGCTACCTCCTTATCTTATTGACCCATCTGCAGCGTGCGCAGCAGCATTTGTTTACTTGCATCAGCCACCTGCACGTTCGTTTGATAAGAACGAGAAGCCGAAATCATGTTAGCCATCTCTTCCATCACATTGACATTAGGCTTGTAAATATAGCCTTCATCGTTGGCAAGTGGGTGATCTGGGTTATATTCTGCGTTAAGCGATTTATCGCTTTCAACAATACCTAATACTTTTACAGGTACATTATGATCACGGTTATAACGCGCTTTACTTAACTCTGCACCAAACACCGCGTGACGCGCTTTGTAAGTATCTTTCGCCGAACTACTCACACTATCCGCATTGGCTAAGTTACTTGAGGTCGTATTTAGACGAACAGATTCAGCACTCATTGCAGAACCAGTCACATTGAACACATTAAATAAGCTCATCTACTTATTCCCCTTTGATTGCTTTCGTTAAGTTCTTGAATTTACTTCCTAAGAAGTCCAGTGAGGCTTGGTGTCTGATCTGGTTTTGCATAAACAAGTTACGCTCTAAATCTACGTCCACCGTGTTGCCATCACCCGTATCAGGTTGAGTCGGAATTCGATAGAGACTCTCGCCAGTTACTTTCGTGGAGGCAGATATATGCCGACCATCCGTACGGCTAAGACCAATGCTTGCCCCTGAACTTGCCGCCTGCAATGCTTTTTGAAAGTCCATTCCTTTTGCTTTAAAGCCCGGTGTGTTCGCCTGTGCAATATTGGTGGAAATCACCTCAGCATTGCGCTCACGTACACCAACCGTGTGTTGGTGAATACCTAATGCGTTATCAAAAGAAATAGCCATGTTTGCCTCTACACTAAAAACTGACTGTTACTACTCATATTAAAAGCAATTAACGTACCAACTTAAAAAAACGAACCGTGTTTACAACAATTTTATCTAAATAAGAATCCGTCGAAATGTAAGCAAAATATACGCCGCTTTATCCACTTGTCGCCCACAACTTCAGTAAATCTCACCAATCAAAACGAAATTAGGGGAAAGAAAAAGCCCAGCAAAAGCTGGGCAAGTAACTAAACGTAAGCAAGTAACTCAACGTAAGAATGTGGCTATTTGAGTTTATAAATGATGCCAGGGTTACAACGAACCATTTCAAACTTATCGGTCAATCCTGTCAGTGACTCCGATGCGCCGAGCAATAAGTAGCCACCGGGGTTTAAGCTACTAGCCATTTGATTTAATACTTTCGACTTCATATCAGGTGAGAAATAAATCAAAACGTTACGACAGAAAATAATATCGAATTTACCCAATAAGGCATAGCTCTCCATTAAGTTCTGAGGACGGAAGTTAACTAAACGCTTAACGTTATCTTTGATTTTCATTCGGCCATCACCAGCATCCTCAAAAAAGATTTTACGACGCTCCGGTGATAACCCTCTGCCAAGTGCTAAATTGTCATAAATCCCCGCTTTACACATATCCAGCATGCTGGCAGAAATATCCGTCGCGGTGATGGCTACGCTCGGCAACATACCCGGCTTGCGCTGTTGAGTTTCCAGCACCGTCATCGCCATTGAGTAAGGCTCTTGACCTGAAGAGCTTGCCGCTGACCAAATTTTTATAGGGCGTTTATTTGCAGCGACCTCGGGTAATAGACGTTCCGCTAAAACGGTGAATGGGTAAGCATCACGGAACCACAGTGTTTCGTTGGTGGTCATGGCATCGACCGCTGCAACTCGTAGCTCACGGTTTCGCCCCGTAACCACATCACGTAACAAGTCAGAAAGAGAGGTTAACTTGAATTTAGCAACCAGTGGACTTAAGCGACTTCTCACTAAGTACTGTTTGCTATCTCCAAGTACAATCCCGCACTGAGATTCCAAAAAACGGCTGAAATCGCGATATTCTTGATCGCTTATAGTTATAGCAGTCATTAATTTCTCTTTAGTTAACTAGTGCAGCTTTAACCGCATTCCCAAGCTCATCAGGGTTGAATTTAGCAATGAATGAGTTTGCACCCACTCGCTCAACCATGGCTTGGTTAAAAACGCCGCTCAGTGAAGAGTGAAGAATAACGTATAGATCTTTCAAATCTGAATTTCTACGTATCTCTGCTGTTAATGTATAGCCGTCCATTTCAGGCATTTCAATATCAGAGATCACTAAAGATATTTGATTGTAAATTGGCCCTTCTGCTGCCATCTCGATCAATTTTTCATACGCCTCTTTACCATCTTTAACAGCAACGACTTCAAAACCTATCGATTCTACTGCTCTTTGAACCTGTTTACGCGCAACGGTTGAGTCATCGGCAATTAAAATTCGACGGATGATCTCTTTTTCTGTTTCTACTTGGGCGATCGATTCACCAATAGATGAATCCATTGTCTCATTAACCGGAGAAATCTCTGCCAAAATTTTCTCTACATCGAGAATTTCTACCAATTCGTTATCAATATTGGTGACTGCGGTTAAGTAGTTATCTTTGCCTGAGCCATCTGGTGGAGGAAGAATGGCTTCCCAGTGCATGTTTACAATTCGATCCACCGAGCTGACCAAGAAAGCTTGGATAGATCGGTTGAATTCAGCAATGACCACAAAACACTTATCAAGGTCCGCGGTGGGACGTCCGCCCACGGCCAAACTCAAATCAATGACAGAAACGGTTTGACCACGAATATGAGCAACACCTTTGACTAGGCGATGTAAATTGGGCATCAAAGTTAACTTCGGGCACTGGAGTACCTCTTTAACTTTAAATACGTTGATACCATAACGTTGCCGTCCCATTAGACGAAACGTTAAGAGTTCTAATCGGTTTTGACCAACGAGTTGCGTACGCTGATTCACAGAATCAAGAATACCCGTCATAAGCTCATCTCCATCTCAAACTTTTATGCAAAAAAGTGGTAGTCTACTACAGGCTATGAAGAAACCAGAGAAACAGAATGATGCATACAAAAATATGTTTACATCTACTTTCCATAACTAAGTGTAGAGCTTTCTATAGAAATTTTTATCTCTCTATCGGCTTTTTATTGTTTTTCTTTAATTTTTCTCTTCATTCTGCCACTTTGCCGCAAGTTGAAGCCATTCAACAAGCTGCGGAACAACATGTTTTAGAAACAATTGAGTGGCCTCCCAGCGGGGAGTTAAACGTAAAGGCGGCAAATATTGATGACCGAATTTATGCCACCGACTGCCCCACACCGTTATCGACCTCTTCCTCATCCAGTAATGGTTCTGCAAGTAATATCACAGTTCTGGTTGAATGCATTGAAGATAACTGGAAAATTTATGTTCCTGTAAGACTGACCATTTCACTGCCACTTGTCACCGTTGCCGTACCCATTTCTCGTGGGCAGCAAATTACGCAGCAAGATGTCTTGATTACAATGGTAGACTTACACCGCTTTAGACGACAAGGTTTTTCCGATATAAATCGTATCGTCGGAGCTAAAGTGAAAAAAAACATGCGTATTGGAGATGTAGTTGAGCAAGATGATATATGCGTCGTATGTCGTAATGAAAACGTTATGATTCAAGCAGTCAAGCAGGGAATGATCATCACAACCAAAGGAACCGCTTTAAGTGATGGTATTTTTGGTGAGCAGATAAAAGTGAAAAATGATAAATCAAACCGTATAATAGATGCACAAGTAACCGGTATTGGCGAAGTCACGGTTCAATTTTAACGCTTTCATTACACTTCTAAATGTGTTTACGTTGTTAAGAAAGTGAAACAGAAAAAAAAGCTAAAGTAATCACAAGCACCGTCGATATTGACTGTACAGGTTTCCATTATTATTAATAAGGCTCACATATGGCAGGTATTGATAACATACGTTCGGGGCAAACATTAACGACGACAAATCGTAGTAATGCTCGTACTGAATCGAATGCATCTCCATCGACATCCGGCTCGGTCACTCGTTCACCTCAAAATCAAGATGCGGTATCACTTAGTACCCAAGGTAAGGCCATTGGTGAAATGCACAACCAAATGGTATCTCAGCCAAGTTTTGATAGTGCCAAAGTCGCTGCAATTAAAGATGCGATAGCCAATGGCTCATATAGAGTCGACCCAGAAAAGTTGGCTGATAATATGATTAAATTTGAAAAAGAGTTGGGTGGTTTTAACTAGCCCTACTTTTGACTAATTAAGGCAACATACAATGGCTGTATTAAAAGACTTAGTCGATTTCCAATTGAAAAATGCACTAGAACTCTCTTCGCTACTTGAACAAGAAAAGTTAGCAATTACGAGCCGTTCATCAAGTGAAATCGAAGCTATTGCCAAACAAAAGATGACCTTAGTTGGACAACTTCAACAAACTGACCTCCGAATTGCGAAACATCCCCATGTCGTGAGCCTGGCTGAAGATGTACTCCTGTCGCAAATCGTTGATCAGATTCGTTCCATTGTTCACGATTGCCAGCAAGCAAACCTTGTTAATGGTGAAGCGCTACAACGTGCACAACTCAGTTTTAATAAACTCAATAATTTGATGCAGCAAAGCCACGGAAAAATTGGCATGACGTATAACGCTGGTGGGCAAACCCACACTGTGTCCACTTTAGGGACCAATATTAAAGCGTAATCAACATGCAGCTGAGCTACTAAACTTTTAAGCTGAAACGAATTAAACAGAAAAGCGGCAAACTTTGCCGCTTTTTCGATCTGGAGAGAAGGAAGATTTAGAAGAGTGTTTGTTGACGTTTTTCTGGTACTTGCTGAACTTCGCCGTAGTCACGCAGTTTATCCATCTTACGGATATCGAGACGTAACTCAGTAACATAACTGTCACCCACCTTATAACTGCGGACCACTTCTGCTCCGCGGATAACACCATCAACCGCTCCCGACGTCAGCTCTGTGCCCAATCGCTGATCTTGTAGTTCAGCACGACCACTCACTCGCATTCCATAGACTTGCTCTGCCAGTTCGCGATAAGCATCGATTTTAGAGGCACGCATTGCACGGACTTGCTTTTCATCCACACTACGCCCAGTTTGCTCACTGATATTGGCATAACCTACCGCCGTCAACCATTCATCAGCGCGCATGGTTTGCAAGGGCTGGCAACCCACCATCATGATAGTCACTAGAAGTAATAGCCATTTTTTCATTGGTTTCTCCTATGGACGCAAGATAACCGTATACGGCTGCTTAATCGTAGGGTCAGAGCGAATTAACACACCATCTTGTGTACGGATACTGTTGAGCGTATCAAGATCACGACCAATACGATCGGCAGGCAAGAAGCCTTGTGCGGTAGCAACCACAACACGAGACTGCATTCCCACAACACGAGCATTGACTAATACACCGCCTTCTTGACGAAGCATTGTCCCTGTCAGTATGTATTGGATTTCTTGCTCTTGAGCGAGGTCTTTCCAGTCACGACTGAAAGCAAAATCACCTTGCTGCGTTACCTGAATCGAGCCTGTGGTTTTGAAATCAACCACTTTAAATCCTCGACGCTGAAACTGATGGATAAATCCTTCAGAAACCGAGTTACCCAACCAGTTAGTCGCGTCCATACTTTGCAGGTCCACGAACGATGTTACAGCAATAGGAGTGCGAGCAGAAACACTAGTATTGGACACCATCAAATCTTCTGTCATGCTTTCAACAAAGAAGTCCAACGTGTGACGTGGGCTCTCCATTAGCATAAACTGTGAACCATTGTATGGCTCTTTACCGTTATAAATCGGGGCGTAGGCACAAGCAGTTAACAAAACTGCTGGCACTATCGAAAGCCATTTTTTCATTCTCTTATCTCCAGATATACTGAGGCAATCTTGATTCCAAACTTCAGATTAAAAAACTTGGAACACTCTTTGCTTTTCAAAACTTGTTACACTTTCAAAACGCACTGCCTACATCAGCTAAGATTTTAAAAGCAAAATTTATACCCAACTGGTAAATAACAATGAAAAAAATTATTTCTGTTTTATTTTCAATATGTTGCACCATTACCTTTTCTCAGGCCGTTAATGCTGCTTGGTATGAAGTGACCGGATCGTCAGCCATTGTTTCCTCAGAGGAAGTCGCTCGCCTCAATGCATTGGAAGATGCCATCTATAAGGCGGTAAACTTTGCCGGGGCAGACATCGGTAGTATCAGTAACTTGCGACCACTGCTGGAATCAGACCGTAAAGAGTACCAGTTTACTAACCATGAAGTACGCTATGTGTTAGTTGAAGAGAATAAAACACGTCGGGGAGTGATGTATGTTAAAGCTCGAATTGATATTTATCCTTCGGCAACAGGTTGCCACGTTAGCCAATATAAGAAAACGTTTTTAGTGGGTAACATTGATCTTGCATCGCCACAACAGGCGGTTATGGGGCAAATTTACAGTGTGGGAGATGATTTTGCACAGGTACTCAACCGCCAACTCGATCAAGAATCTCGCAGTTTTGTGTCGGTTGGCACCACAGATTATGCAATTGAAAAACAGCACCCAGAACGCTTAACCATGATTGCAGAGGACACGGGAGCACAGTACATTTTGGGGGGAACCATCACCGATTTAACTGCCACGATAGAGCAAAAATTACTCGCCGATGATGTGATTAACCGTCAATTTGCTATGCAAATCCAAGTGTTTGATGGCAAAACAGGCCAAGAAGTCATGACTAGACATTATAGAGAAGTCGCTAAATGGCCCTTCGCCAAAACCAGTCAGATAGATACGCGCAGTGCTCGTTTTTGGGCTTCAACCTTTGGCAGCATGATGCTGCGCGTCAGCCGAAATATCATGCTTGATCTTGAATCCGAACTTTCATGTAAAATAACACTCCCCGAAGTGGTTGCTAAATATGGTAACACCATCACGATGGATCTAGGACGTATGCATAGCGTTAAAACCGGTGACAAATTGCAGCTGTGGCATACAGGTTCATTCATTGATCAGAAAGGACTACCACGAAATAAAGTGACTCAAAGTGATATTACCCTTACGGTTACTCGCGTCTATGAAAACGAAGCGGAGCTGAGTGTTGATCAAGAAAATCTCGCCTCTAGCATACAAATTGGCGATGTTATGCACAAACAGCTTTAATTTTCGTTTTAACTAGTTAACTTCACAAAATTATTGAGTAAACTAGCCCACCTTGCTCCCGTAGCTCAGTAGGATAGAGCGGCCCCCTCCTAAGGGGCAGGCCACAGGTTCGACTCCTGTCGGGAGCGCCATTTTGATAAAGCCTCAACACCCAACCGGTGTTGAGGCTTTTTTTTTATGACGAAAAACTGACCTAATATTGATTTGAGCCACTATGATTCATATACAGTGCTTACTGTAAGTTCTATGTCAAATAATCTAGAATTAGTATTAACAGATTTATCGATATAAAAATGATGAAAAAGAGCAATCTAATCACGAATACTGGTCACCGCTTTATCTCTAAAGCAAAGACCGCCTATAAAATTCATATCCATACACCGGATGATACGGTGCTGCACCGTTCTGTCGGCTATATCCGTATTGGTGAGAAAAAAGGGCTTAAAAAGGCGATAAAGCTGCGTAATGAATTAGGTTCAGAGATGTGGGGCAAACATTGGCGTCGTCTGCTCAAAGATCCCTATTTGATGACTCGCCTACCACACAGTTTAGAACCTAAAATTATATACAAACCCAGACCAACGCTCGATAACCCGGAAGCTCGGGATCCTTGTTATATCGCGGCTTGGAGACACTATGATGAAAAAGGTAACTGTATATTTCAAAGCGTCGTTTGTTCGATCAACAAGCATGGCAAGCTTGCCGCTTATACCAAGACGAAAAAGGCGCTATTAGAGGCTTATAAAGAAGACTTGGATATTCTTATCTACATGGGCCGATTGAATAGTATTGATTTGAAATAACGTGGCGTGATACCGGAGCGGTTAGAGGCTCAAATCCATTGTTTTACAAGAAGAAAGCCCGCGTTTTTCACGGGCTTTCTCTATTTTCTAATACTTAAGCGTTATTATTTCACTTCATAATCAAAGCTTGGAATAACGATATCAACACGACGGTTTTGCTTTCGACCTTCGACTGTATCATTCGATGCGATTGGGCTATTTTCCCCTTCACCTTTTACGGTAAGACGGTTCGCATCCACACCTTTAGCAATCACAACATCAGCAACAACTTGTGCGCGTTTTTCTGATAGTTTCTGGTTGTAAGCCGCAGCGCCAGTTGAGTCAGTATGACCAATAATTTCAGCATCGGCTTGTGGGTAAGCTTGCAAATATTTCACTAGTTTATCGAGCTGGTTAGTACTCTCTGCTGTTAGCTTAGTACTGTTATGGGCAAAGCTACTGCTGTCCAAACGTTGAAATGGCACATGCTTAACAACCGTTTCAGGTTCTTGGGGAATAACGACTGGCTCAACCACTGGCTGTACAACTTCTTCAACAAACACCTCTTGCACGATGACTGGCGCAGGTTCTGCTTTACTTCCACCAAATTTATACGAAACACCTAAGGTAGCCGAGTTACCTGCCGCTCGGACAAGATCGTTATTAATATCGGTGAGGCTTTGATATTCCAAGCGTAAAGTGACGTTATTATCGGTGTTGAACTCAATACCAGCGGCACCTAAATATGAGTAATCATCTTTATTGCCATAATCAACATAAGCACCGCCGACTTTAGCATATAAGGCAATGGCATCAGTCAAAGGAAGGCTGACTTTCGGTGCGAGTGTAATGGCCGTTACTTTTTCATCATTCAGCCCCGCACCACTAAATTTGCCCAAGTAATCGTAACCTGCCTCTAATGAAAGCCAATTAAACGCTTGGTAACCAAGGTAAGCACCGACGGTAGAAGATTCATCTTCACACACATCTCCAGCACGACAAGCGTCATCAAGCCAAGATTTACCAACTTTAGCACCTACGTATACTTCAGCCATTGCGGCAGAAGATGCAAAAACAAGCGCCATTGAAACTGCTGCTGCTAACTTTTTCATACTTTTTCCTTTCCTATTTATCGTTATCATAATGCGGTTGCGGTACCCAAAAACGGTTTACTTTTCGCCTACACACATACCTGCATAACTCGGAACCACTATACTGTATCTAAAGAAAGCTTAAATAGCGCATTAGTTTATTCTCTGTCATCGTTTTGTGAAATATTGTCAGTGCTCTACACCAAAGGATTTAACAAAGCCGATATAAAGAAAAACCGCAGCATAAGCTGCGGTTCAAAGCGTTGTTCGTATGATTGACTTATTGAGCGTTCGCTTCACGCTCAACAATAAAGGCCAATGCCATATTGATACGAGCAATGACACGCTCTTTGCCGATCAGTTGCATAACAGCATCAACCGATGGCGATTGACCACCGCCAGTGACAGCAACGCGCAGCGGCATGCCTATTTTACCCATACCGATTTCAAGCTCTTCACACACTTGAGCGATGACAGCGTGCAGGTTTTCCGTTGTCCAGTCACTCAATGCTTCTAATTTGCTTAAAGCAAGTGCTAGCGGCGCTTTCGCCACACCGCGCAAGTGTTTTTTCGCCGCATCAGCATCAAACTCAGCAAAATCTTCAAAGAAGTAACGAGATTGAGCAGCAAGTTCAACCAAGGTATTGCAGCGTTCACCAACCAGTTTAACGATCTCAGCTAATGCTGGGCCGTTGTCTTTATTGATGCCTTGTTGCTCAAAGTGCCATTCAAGGTGTTTTGCAACATATTCAGGCTCTGATGTTTTAATGTAGTGATTGTTCAGCCACAACAACTTATCAGTATTAAATGCAGATGCCGATTTGCTAATAGCATTTAAACTGAAGAACTGAATCATCTCTTCACGCGAGAAAATTTCTTGGTCGCCATGAGACCAACCTAGACGAACTAAATAGTTATTCAGTGCTTCAGGCAGATAACCTTCATCGCGATACTGCATCACAGAAACAGCGCCATGACGTTTAGATAGCTTCGCGCCGTCGTCACCTAAGATCATTGCGCAGTGCGCAAACACAGGTACAGGAGCACCTAACGCTTCGTAAATGTTGATTTGACGAGGTGTGTTGTTGATGTGATCTTCGCCACGAACGACATGAGTAATCCCCATATCCCAGTCATCCACCACCACACAGAAGTTATAGGTGGGTGAGCCATCGGTACGGCGAATGATCAGATCATCCATCTGGCTGTTGGAGATTTCGATACGACCGCGGATCTGGTCGTCAAAAATTACGCTGCCTTCTTTAGGATTACGGAAACGGATAACACACGGATCCCCTTCTTTTGCGGCGTCGTTAACCGCTTTGATTTTTGGGTGATCAGCATCGTAGCGCGGCATCTCTTTGTTCGCTTCTTGCTCGGCACGAACTTCATCTAACAGCTCTTTAGAGGCGTAACATTTGTAGGCTTTATCTTCAGCAAGCAGCTTATCGACAACTTCATTATAACGATCAAAATGTTTAGTTTGGAAATATGGGCCTTCATCCCAATTCAAACCTAGCCAAGTCATACCTTCAAGAATCGCGTCTACGGCTTCTTGCGTCGAGCGCTCTAGGTCGGTGTCTTCAATACGCAAAACAAACTCACCACCTTGGCTTTTTGCATAAAGCCAAGAGTAAAGTGCAGTACGCGCACCACCAACGTGAAGATAGCCTGTCGGGCTAGGAGCAAAACGAGTTTTAACCGTCATTTGATTTCCTTAGGGATAAAAAGACAGCGGAGAACATGTCCACTGCAAGTACCAGGATAAAAAGTGGCGACATTTTACCACTGACGGCTAAATCTACAATCCTCGATTGCCTTTCGTTTTTCTGCACTCAAGAATAACGCTTAAAATTCGCTTAACTTTCCTTTAGTGGAACTTGACCTTGCCCTAAAGGTAAGGTTTATGCTTCTAGCTATTGAGTTGGTTTACGGGGAATTTTTCAATGAAACGCTTTCAATTGCCTTTATCAGGGCTGAAATGCATGGGTTGCGCGAAGAAACTTGAGCAGTATCTCAAGCAAGAATTTGAGGTACAAATCCACCAGCTGTCACCCACATTCATCGAACTGAGCACTTCGGCCTCTTTAAGTGAACTCATCGCCGCTATCGAATCCTTAGGCTATCAAGCCTTGCTCAGCACGAACAGCGATCCTCTGCCCTCATCGCAACCCACAACCTTGGTTAGCGATACACAGCTACTCGCACAAGAGACAGAAGCCTCAATAACGGGTTTGGTTAGTACCCACTTACTGATCCAAGGAATGACTTGCGCAAGCTGTGTCTCTTCGGTGGAAAAAGCACTTCTAAGCGTTAACGGTGTACAAAAAGCGCAAATCAATTTAGCAGAACAAAGCGCCTTAGTGCTCTCGCAAGCGGATATCGCTGACCTTGAACGGCAATTGCTCAATGCCATTACTCATGCAGGCTACCGTGCAGAGCGAGTCGATGATCCAGCCCAACAGCAAGAAAAACAAAAACAGCAATCACTTGATTTACAAAAGCAACATAAAACCAATGCATTACTCGGTTTAATAATGGGTATTCCGTTAATGCTCTGGGGCCTTCTTGGTGGCAGCATGATGATTGTGACCACTCAGCAGCAAATATACTGGGGCGTTATCGGCATTGTGTGCTTAGCCCTATTGGCCACCGCTGGCCGCCACTTTTTTAGCCATGCTTGGCTTGCGTTAACCCATAGGCGCGCCACCATGGATAGCTTAGTTGCCCTAGGAACCGGAGCGGCTTGGGCCTATTCAATGTTGGTAGTGATTTACCCAACTTGGTTTCCCGTCGCCTCGCGTCATGTTTATTTTGAAGCCAGCGCGATGATTATCGGTTTGATTTCACTGGGCCACTACATTGAGGCGAAAGCCAAAGCAAAGACAACCCAATCCTTGCAAGCCCTAATTAACTTGCAGCCACAACAAGCAACACGCATCACGGCGCAAGGCGATCAACAGATTGCGGTTGAATTAGTACAACTTGGCATGCAACTACGCATAAAACCGGGAGAAAAAGTGCCGATAGACGGCAAAGTCCTCAGCGGTGAATCTTATGTTGATGAGTCCATGCTCACTGGCGAGCCGATCCCCGTCCTAAAAGTGGCAGGCGATGCCATTGCGGCAGGCACCATCAATCATGATGGCAGCTTAGTCATCGAAGCCACTGGCGTAGGGGCGCAAACCATGCTCTCGCGCATCATCCAAATGGTGCGTCAGGCGCAAAGCAGTAAACCAGCCATTGCCAAACTGGCAGATCAGATATCCGCTATTTTTGTACCGACAGTGGTTATGATTGCCCTGTTTTCCGCTCTGATTTGGTACTTTGTAGGCCCTGAACCTAAGGCCAGTTATATGCTAGTGGTTGCGACAACAGTATTGATCATTGCCTGCCCTTGTGCCTTGGGTCTAGCTACTCCACTCTCGGTTACAGTAGGAGTTGGCAAAGCCGCTGAAATGGGTATTTTGATCAGAGATGCCAATGTATTGCAATCGGCAAGCAAAATCACCACTGTAGTATTTGATAAGACAGGTACGCTCACTCAAGGCAAGCCAACCGTTCAGAACTTAGTCACGTGGGGAATTGAAGATAGCAAATTGTTAACCCTTGTTTACGCTTTAGAACTGCGCTCTGAACACCCTCTTGGCAAGGCTATCTGCCATTATGCGCAACCGTTGGTATCAACCAGCGCCGCAGTCGAGCAATTTACCAACCTAAGAGGCAAAGGGCTAATGGCAAATATTGGCGGTGATTCCGTCGTCGTTGCCTCTTTATCGCACCTTGAATCACTGGGCGTTCCTCTTACTCAAGCACAAACGGCCATTGAACACTACGCAGAACAAGCTTGGACGCCAGTCGCGGTTGCCATTAACGGTGAACTCAAAGGTCTCATCGCTATTGCTGATCCAATCAAACCTAATGCTGCACAAGCTATCAGCACACTGAACAAAATGAACATTCGTACCGTGATGCTAACTGGAGATAACCAAAGCGTGGCCACTGCAATAGCCAAACAGCTAGGCATACAGCAAGTGATCGCTCAAGTACTTCCGGATCAAAAAGCACAAAAAATCGTGCAGTTACAAGAGAAAGGCCAAAGCGTCGCCATGGTCGGTGATGGTATTAATGATGCGCCAGCCCTTGCGCAAGCCGATATTGGTATCGCTATGGGCAGTGGCAGTGATGTCGCAATAGAGAGTGCGCAAATGACATTGCTCAACTCCTCACCGCTTGCCGTAGTCAATGCTATCGCTCTTTCTAAAGCGACAGTAAAAAACATGAAGCAGAACCTATTGGGCGCGTTTATTTATAACACCTTCAGCATTCCCATTGCCGCTGGTGTGCTTTATCCCGCTTTTGGCTTTTTACTCAGCCCTGTAGTTGCAGGAGCGGCAATGGCTTTGTCCTCAATCACAGTCGTGAGCAACGCTAACCGCTTGCGTCTATTTAAATCCCCTTTTCACTCTTAGAGGTTAGATAAAAATGAAAATGATCACAGCCGCTATGCTTAGCACCTTGTCTCTTATGAGCTACTCCGCATTCGCCACGGTGACCGAGGTGACCAATTACAAATCCCCTTATTGTGGCTGCTGTACTGAGTGGTCCACTCACATGCAACAAGCAGGATTTAAGGTTAACGAGCAATTGCAAGAAGATATGACGGCGATAAAACAACAATTGGGCATTACACCCAAGCTCGCCTCTTGCCATACAGCCGTTATCGACGGCTATGTTTTCGAAGGTCACATTCCAGCCACAGACATTCAAGCCTTTCTCGCTAATCCACCGAAAAATGCCAAAGGGTTAGCCGCGCCCGGCATGCCAATCGGTTCTCCAGGTATGGAATCTGGTGATAAGAAAGAAGCCTATTCGGTTTTTGCTTTTAACGAGCAAGGTCAGGTGTTTGAGTTTGCTCACCACGAAGGTAATTGATTTTATGTAATAAAGCCTCCGACAGATGCGGAGGCTTTCATTGGGGTGCATTGATATGGCTACGAGTTATTTAACACTAGTTACTCGGCTGACTCGCTCGCCTGAAGCAGAAATAGAA
>NZ_CAWMCN010000099.1:27212-148501 GCF_963865925.1 Vibrio sp. ZOR0018
ACCTCACCGGACACCTTCGGTTGTTCGATGCTCGAGTAAGTAAGCCATTGTTGACCATCTAATGAGTATTGCAGCTCAACGCCTGGGAATGACGAATTCATCGACAATTTACCCGCTTCAATCTTAGCTCCGGGAATTGGCAGGCGATAATCAATGCCAGCTTTTTCCAGTTTCGCCAGCTCACGTTGCCCAACAATATTAGCAAAACGAGTCCAATCTTGATTCAGTGCAGACTTATTGACTAAGTTCGTTTGCTGAGAGTATTCAACCCCTACTTTATAGTCGTTTTCCCACTCCGCTTTATGCCAAGCACGTTCAGCGGCAGCCAACACTCGAGGGAAAACCATATACTCATACTGCTCATCATTACGAACCGTTTCTGACCACAATTGAGCTGACAAGCCGTAGAATGGTTTCGACGTCACCTCTCCTTTACCGACAAAACCATTACCATCACGATCTAATGAAGTTTCAGCGTTTTGCGGCATATTTTCCGGTGCAAAACCAAACATTTTGCGCGTATCGGTCGCACGGGTGGCCCAGTAATAACCGCGCTCTTTAGGATCCGCTTCATAAGGCATATCCATGTAGACATAATCAGGGTTAGAAACAATTACGTCGTAACCTTGTTTTGCCCATTCATAAACAGAGCTTGTACCGCCCCAATAGAGGACATCCCAAAAGTTCACACGTGTATTGCGCGTGGCAAAAGCGGATTCTCCCTCGCTGTATTTCAAGCCATCTTGCCATGCTTGAAAATCCTCAATCCCTTTATCGGCGACAATTTCCGACACTTGCTCAGCAAAATAACTCGGTAAATGAGCAAAGTCACTTACTACTCCTTGGCTGACTAATGCTTGGCACTGTGGTGATTTCGCAAATGGTTTATCTTGTTGTGAAAGATCTAAGTTACCTTTCCAACTGACTTTTTCCGTCGCATTAATATCTTGGAAACCCGCGCCTAATTTGATGTTTTTCGCCTCATCGCCACCAAAATGCCAAGTCGATAAAGGCATGCCCGCCTCACTGTGCATCAAGGCCACTTCAGTGATCACCTTGTCCACAAAGCGTTTAGACGAGTCTAAACAAGGGTTAATAAAACTCTGCTTATCATAAAACTGAACCGTCGTAACATTGGAGCTGTCTTGAGGATCCATTAAGCGATACTGGCTAGCCTGTTCGGTTTTCCCCTCTTGGCTCAAACGTTCAAAACGAGCCTCCATTGAAACAACCGCAGAGCGAGCATGGGCTGGCATATCAATTTCAGGGATCACTTCAATATTGCGCGCTTTAGCGTGCTTGAGGATTTCAATGTAATCGGCTCGACTAAAATAACCTGAGCCAAAGTTATCAGAATTTGGACCGGAGCCAAGCTGTGGCAGCAAGCAGTTTTTCTCATCTAAATCAAAGCAGCGCTGCCCACCAATGTCGGTCAATTCAGGTAAGCCCGGAATTTCTAAACGCCAACCTTCATCATCGGTCAAATGAAGATGTAATTTATTCATCTTATAAGCCGCCATTTGATCTAACGTGGCCAAAATCGCTTGCTTAGAATGGAAGTTACGTGCGACATCCACCATCACACCACGGTAATCAAAACGTGGAGCATCTTCGATGTGGATCACTGGCAGCGCTGTGACATTCTGGCTATCCACTAAACCCAAAATAGATTGAACGGCGTAGAAAGCTCCCGCCTCATCAAATGCACGAATAGAGATAGCATTCGGTGCAATCTCCAACTCATAAGCACCTGATGTCGCCATCTGGTCAGAAAATTCGCTCGGTGTAATCGCAACACCAACCGCCAACTCTCCATCAAGCTTCAGCCCAATCGTTTTAGCACGCGCCTGCAATGCTGAAAACTGATCCGTCGCAAAGTCCTTCACATCAAGCTTAAGGCCACGAGTAATGTCAACAACACCTTGACCGAGCGTTGTTTTTAGAGGCGTTGGTAACAGAGCCGTTGATACATCTTGCAGTGATACATCGCTATTTCTCTCAAATCGGCTGATGGCCGTGGCAAACACATTATTATCGCTGGTGGTGCGTTTTATATTGTCACCCTCAAGCCCACGCACAAATGACGACGTGTCCTCTGTGTTGAGAGATACAATCAGTTTAGGCTCTGTATTGGGCGCCGCAACGAATGCACGCGGCATAAAGTCCGTTTCAAACAACTGCCAATATTCAGCGACCAGAGGCAAAACAACCTCTTCGCCAGCAGAAAAACCATCAAATTTATCAGTAGGTTCAAGCTTATGTAAATCACCCGTTAAACGGGTAATTTTGAATTGATCATTTTCAACATCCAGAATCAGTCGAATGCTGTGGAAATAGATAGCCCACTGCTTTGAATTCACAGCTTCACCTTGGTTAACCAAGGTCATGTTCACTTGATTACACGATGCCCATTCTGCTTCGAGAGCCTGACATGCCAATCCTTCATCTGCCCCGTGATTGGTTACTACGGTGTAATGAATATCCAAATTTTCCGCCAGCGCATCGACTACTTTCTGCTCTGGTGATTGCAACAAAGAGCAACCTGATAATGTGGCGATAACCGAAACAGCAATCAAACTAGGTTTCAACATTTGACTCACCCTACCTTTAAAATAAAAACCCAATATCCTGTTAAAAGGACTCAAAACAGCAACAAGCATAAAGGCTTGTGACCTAAGGCATTCACCATACAAGGAGTTATTTCTAAGCGTAAAATAATTAGCTACACGAAGTGATCCAGTTCAAATTCTCTAAAATACAATCAAAACAAAACCATTTAAAATCAATAGATTAAACTTGACGTCAAAACCGTAATTTATTATTTGACGAGTTTAACTTGAGAAAGATCACATAAAAATGCATAACAAAAATGAATTTATGAATAGAGATCACTACTCACTACAAGGCGAGAAGTTCATTAAAGGGATTTGGCAGGTTAAATTGTGATATAGGTCATAAATTGTAATGACTCATCAAACGTCAAAATGCGCTAAAGTGACGTTTTTTACACATCCTAATGCTATTTATTATCGTGGAATATTGACTGCTATTTTCAATAGTTGAATTTGCTCGGAGAAGGGTGAACAGTGAAAGAGGCGAACCTCTTTCTCTTTGGTAACGAAAACTTACCACTTCCAAATGCAACAAAGCCCCGCATTACTGCGAGGCCTTTAATGTGGTCTGTGAAGAGCCAGATAGTGAAAGAGGCGAACCCCTTTCTCTTTGGTAACGAAAACTTACCACTTCCAAATGCAACAAAGTCCCGCATTACTGCGAGGCCTTTAAATATGGTCGGTGAAGAGCCAGATAGTGAAAGAGGCGAACCCTTTTCTCTTTAGTAACGAAAACTTACCGCTTCCAAATGTAACAAAGCCCCGCATTACTGCGAGGCCTTTAATGTGGTCGGTGAAGAGCCAGATAATGAAAGAGGCGAACCCCTTTCTCTTTGGTAACGAAAAAACTTACCGCTTCCAAATGTAACAAAGCCCCGCATTACTGCGAGGCTTTTAAATATGGTCGGTGAAGAGGGATTCGAACCCCCGACCCTCTGGTCCCAAACCAGATGCGCTACCAAGCTGCGCTATTCACCGAAATTTTTGCTCTGCACTTAGCGAGCAGTTCCGAGCTTTTTGCCTAGAACGGATGCGTATATTACTCATCTAAAACTAAGACGCAACCCTTTAATCTTATTTCCATCAAATAACAAACTCATTGGCTAAATCACCATCAAATACACATAAAAACGTGACTAATTACACACCAATAGAAACATCAAGTTAACCTATGCAACATAATTGATCCAGATCAGTGTCAGCAAACAGAGCAAACTTTAACTTGGCTGTGTCTTCGAAACTTTGGAGGAAACATGGACTTTTGGCTTGATCTCCTATTTGGTAATGCTGTGGGACTATCTTCAATGATAGTAATCTTTGGTGCTTTTGGTCTTATGCTGTTTTATGGCGGTTTCTTCATTTATAAAGTGATGAATGACAAATCTCCTCACTAGATCGCTTAGCACCTATTGAAAAATAGTGTGACGCTATGCACCGGGGTGGATTATCTGTCTGCTCCGGTTTTTTATCGCGTTAATAACTCTATCTTCTTGATGAATGGCATCATTCGCTACTCAAGAACGGTTCGATAAGAACACCTGTCTCAAAATAGTTTCCATTTTCTCATACAAATAAAAGCATTCCCTCTTCGCATAAATAAAGACGTCAATGCCGTCGATATCTTGTTGAGGAAAAGTGATGGGGAAAGGCTGGAAACCATGAGTGTCATTAAAAACGCCTTGGTTAATTAATATTAACTGCTAAAATATCGCAACGTTACTAGGCAACACTCAGAGTGTTGCTTTATTTTTATTCACCGCCGTTGGGAAACGTAAGAGCAACCTATGTCACAACAAGCCACCATCCGTTTAAACAAATACATCAGTGAAACTGGTTTCTGTTCTCGTCGAGAGGCCGATAAGTTAATTGAACAAGGCCGAGTAACCATCAATGGACTATTGCCGGAAATGGGCACTAAAATCACGCCAAACGATGAGGTGTGTATTGATGGTAATCCATTAAAATCAAAAGAAAAATCGATATACATTGCACTTAACAAACCGACTGGAATCACCTGCACAACAGAGCGCGATATTCCAGGTAATATTGTTGATTTTATTGGCCACCACAAACGTATTTTCCCGATAGGTCGATTAGACAAACCATCTGATGGGCTGATCTTTCTGACTAACGATGGTGACATAGTCAATAAGATATTACGTGCTGGTAATAACCATGAAAAAGAGTACGTCGTCCGAGTAGATAGACCCATCACCGACGAATTTTTACATAAGATGGCCTCTGGCGTGGAAATTCTTGATACGGTGACACTGCCTTGCAAAGTAACCCAAGAAACGAAGTTCTCCTTTAGAATTGTGTTAACACAAGGGTTAAACCGTCAAATTCGTCGTATGTGTGAGGCCTTAGGTTACGAAGTGTTTAAACTACGCCGAGTTCGTATTATGAACATCAGCCTAGACGGTATCCCGAATGGTGAATGGCGTTATTTAAGCGACGAGGAAGTCGCTGAAATATTAGCAATGTGCGAAAGTTCTTGCGGTACGGAAGGCGCGTCCAAGCTTGATGTGACGGGTAAGCGTATTCGCAAAGCTACCGATGCAAAACTGTTTGATAGTCGTGAGCAAAATCAAACCTCGACGGCACGCAGAAATCAAAAGCCAAAAACGTTCCAAGGACGCAATGCCGATGAGTTTCGCCATACTCCAAATACAAAAAGAGCACAGCGCCGACCCACAAATTCATCACAAGGTGCGCCAGCTAATAGCCACAGAAAAAGCAGTACGTTAAGTCTTAAAAAATAATCATCGAACAATGCGTTAATTCTGTTGAGCAATAAAATGACCGTAATGACGCATCACTGAAACAACTATAAAAAAACCGAAGCAACTATAAAAAAGGAGAAACTTTCGTTTCTCCTTTAAGACAGAATAAAATTAACGCTTATTTCGTACCAAAAATCTTATCACCAGCATCGCCAAGACCAGGAACGATATAACCTTTATCATTCAATTTCTCATCAATTGCCGCCGTATAGAGCTCAACATCAGGGTGCGCTTTTTCTAACGCCGCGATGCCTTCAGGCGCTGCAACTAAAACGAGAATTTTAAATTGGTTACAGCCGCGCTCCTTGAGCAAATCGATCGTCGCAATCATGGAACCGCCAGTTGCCAGCATTGGGTCAACCACAAGCGCAATTCGCTCCTCAATATTAGAAGCGAGTTTGTTGAAATAAGGGACAGGCTCAAGTGTTTCTTCATCACGATAGATGCCAACAACACTAATCCGCGCACTTGGAATGTGCTCTAAAACGCCGTCCATCATGCCAAGACCAGCACGCAAAATAGGTACTACCGTTACTTTTTTACCTTTGACTTGATCAATTTCAACTGGGCCATTCCAGCCTTCAATCGTCACTTTTTCTGTTTCAAAGTCTGAGGTTGCTTCATAAGTTAGTAGGCTACCCACTTCTGTAGCTAACTCACGAAAACGCTTAGTGCTGATATCCCCTTCCCTCATTAACCCAAGTTTATGCTTAACTAGAGGGTGTTTAACTTCAACAACTTTCATTTTCATCTCCGACGACATTTAAACAAACCTTCGAATTGTACACACTTTTTATGCTAATTTCAGTGCCAATTATAAACAAAAAAACTGACGCAAACGTTTTCCTTTTTGTTTTAAGCCCTGTTAGAATAGCGCCGTTTTCATATCCAACTTATGACCGAGGACTTCCCCGTGAGCGGTAATAACACTTCTCTTAGTTACAAAGATGCTGGCGTAGATATTGATGCAGGCAATGCACTTGTTGAACGAATTAAAGGCGCCGTCAAACGCACTCGTCGCCCTGAAGTTATGGGTGGCATTGGTGGTTTTGGCGCGCTTTGCGAGCTACCAACCAAATATAAACATCCTGTTTTAGTCTCTGGCACCGATGGAGTTGGCACAAAACTTCGCCTCGCATTGGATATGAATAAGCACGACACCATTGGCATTGACTTGGTTGCAATGTGTGTTAACGATTTGATTGTTCAAGGTGCTGAACCGCTTTTCTTTTTGGACTACTATGCCACGGGCAAATTGGATGTAGATACAGCTGCTGATGTGGTGTCGGGTATTGCCGATGGTTGTGTGCAAGCAGGTTGCGCTTTGATCGGTGGTGAAACCGCTGAAATGCCGGGCATGTACGAAGGTGAAGATTACGATGTCGCTGGCTTTTGTGTCGGTGTGGTTGAAAAAGAAGAGATCATCGATGGCTCAAAAGTAGCAGCAGGTGATGCTCTGATTGCGGTTGGCTCTAGCGGCCCTCACTCAAACGGCTATTCATTAGTTCGCAAGATCCTCGAAGTATCAGGTGCCGACAAAAATGAAGACTTGGCTGGCAAAACGATTGGTGAGCACTTACTGACACCAACCAAGATTTACATCAAATCAGCGCTTAAAATGATCGCCGAGCACGATATTCACGCCATTTCACACATTACTGGTGGTGGTTTCTGGGAAAACATTCCTCGCGTTCTTCCGCAAGGGACGAAAGCGGTGATTGACGGCAATAGCTGGGAATGGCCAATTATTTTCCAATGGCTGCAAGAAAAAGGGAATGTAACCACTCATGAAATGTACCGCACATTTAACTGTGGTGTCGGCCTGATTGTTGCGCTTCCAATGGATCAAGCACAAGCGGCGGTTCAATTACTGCAAGCGGAAGGCGAAAATGCGTGGGTTATCGGTCATATTGCTGAAGCTCAACTCGATGAAGAGCAAGTAGAGATCAAATAACTGATGAAAAGTATTGTTGTTTTAGTTTCAGGAAATGGCACCAACTTACAGGCTATCCTTGATGCGTGTGAAACGAAAATTAAAGATGGCAAAGTAACGGCTGTTTTTTCAAACAAAGCAACTGCTTATGGCTTAGAACGAGCTAAAAAAGCAGGTGCGGCGGCGGTGCATATTGACCCAAATGCCTTTGACACGCGAGATGCGTTTGATGCGGTATTGATGGAGAAAATTGACCAATACGCGCCTGACTTAATCATTCTTGCTGGCTACATGCGTATTCTGAGTGGTGAGTTTGTGCGTCACTATTTAGGACGGATGCTCAATATTCATCCTTCTTTACTTCCTAAATATCCTGGGTTGAATACCTACCAACGCGCGATTCACGCGGGTGATGAAGAGCACGGCACCAGTGTGCATTTTGTGACTGAACAACTTGATGGTGGCCCAGTCATTCTACAAGCAAAAGTGCCTATTTTTGATGAAGATACCGTTGAGATTTTGACTCAACGTGTCCAAGCTCAAGAGTATCGAATTTACCCACTAGTGGCACAATGGTTCGTTGAAGGACGCTTGGAAATGCGTGAAGGTAAAGCCTATTTAGATGGCCAATTACTTGGCATGCATGGTTATGCTTTCGATGAATAAATCGTATCTCTAAATAGTGCGAAAAAGGTTGCCTCAACAGCAACCTTTTTTATTGTCATCTCAAATACAATTCAAACAGCAGTAAATAGACAAGCTTAAGAATAAAAACCTTAAATAGGTGCTTGGCAGCCTGGCTTTGCCGCGGCAAACGGAATGTCAGCTAAGGACTGCGCATTGCCATCAACGTATTCGCCATAATGGAAAATCGCATATTCGCCTGGCTTCATTCGTTGCCAAGTTTCATTTCCCGTCAGTGGCTGAGTCGCAATCACTGACACAACATCATCAGGCGTTGTTTCTTCTTGGAAGTTAATCTCGACATCTTCATCAAGTAAACTTGCTTTCCCAAAGGGGGCGCGTCGAGTAATCCAGTACAGATGATTCGTGCAATAGGTCACCACAAACTCACCGTCAGAAAGTAGCATATTAAACACACCTTGCTGCTTAAGTTGATCGCAACACTTCGCAACGAATTGAAACATGCTGAGCATATCTTGAGGCGGTTCAGGATAACGCGCTTCTAACTGCTTTAACAACCAACAGAAAGCTTGCTCGCTATCCGTTTCACCAACAGGGCGATAGCGTCCAGTTTCTAGCTGCTGGTGATCCGTCAATTGTCCATTGTGAGCGAACGTCCAATATCTCCCCCACAATTCTCGAGTGAATGGGTGAGTATTTTCCAAATTCACCCCACCCCGATTTGCTTGACGAATATGGCTAACCACTGCCCGACTTTTTATAGGGTAACTCTGCACAAGCTCTGCAATTTTTGACTGAAAGCTAGGGTTAGGATCTTTAAAGGTACGAAACCCCTTCCCTTCATAGAAAGTGATTCCCCAACCATCACGATGCGGCCCCGTGTTGCCGCCACGCTGAATCAACCCAGTAAAACTAAAGCAAATATCAGTCGGCACATTGGCACTCATACCGAGCAATTCACACATGGTTTAATGCACTCCCTTTTACAACCACAAACACATTAAAAGAAAAGAACGATGTTGAACTTCTTACGCCATCTCTTTTTCAATCAGTTGGATAACGATGTGGATGATCTTGATATGGATTTCTTGGATACGATCCGCGTAGCCGAAGTGCGGGACACGAATCTCGATATCCGCTAAACCTGCCATTTTCCCACCATCTTTACCGGTCAGTGCAATGGTCTTCATCCCTTTGGCTTGGGCCGCTTCAATCGCTTTCAAAATGTTCCCCGAATTACCAGAAGTCGATAGGCCAAACAGGACATCGCCTTTTGAACCCACCGCTTCCACATAGCGAGAGAATACAAAATCGTAACCAAAATCATTGCTAACGCAAGACAAATGGCTTGGATCTGAAATAGCAATACCAGGATAACCCGGACGATTCTCGCGATAGCGCCCCGTTAGCTCTTCAGCAAAGTGCATTGCATCACAGTGGGAACCGCCATTACCGCAAGAGAGCACTTTCCCGCCTTGCTTAAATGAGTCGGCAATCAGTTTTGCGGCGGCCTCAATTTGAGCGATGTTATGCTCATCATTAAGAAATTTGTTTAGCACGTCAGCCGCTTCGGTCAATTCACTTTTAATTAAATCCTGGTACATAGATATATTCTCTTTTTAATCTGTTTACCGATAGGCTCCATCAATCAAGAGCCAGTAACAGGCTTGAGTTTACCCAAACCATCCTTTCTGTCGATAGTTCGACTTCAAGAATTGTTGTTTTCTCCCGCTTCCCACTCCAGAAAGCCCTCTATGGGTTATTTATTTTGAGGTTTTGCCCTACATGGATCACTTTTTGAACAATACAAGGTTTTACATTTCGTTAATAATTTGATTACACTTAGTACTGGTTAGACCACTTACACAAACGAGACGACTAACAACACTTTCCAATGCACTGAGAAAAATCAGCCGCAATGGCGTGAATACAGTCTCAAAGGAATGAAATTATGGACATCTTGCTCTCTATACTTGGTTTTCTCACCGTGTTCGGTGTGTGCCTCTACCACCGAATGTCACTTTTTAGCGCATTAGTTGCGCTAACGGTAACCATGGTGGTTCTTACCCTGCTGGATTACACCGGGGTGATTGGATGGTTGCTATATTTAGCGGCTATCGCTTTATTAGCCGTTCCCTCTATCCGTCAAAGCGTGATTAGCGAAAAAGCATTAACACTGTTCAAAAAAGTGCTGCCTGCAATGTCACAAACCGAAAAAGAGGCATTAGATGCAGGAACCGTTTGGTGGGAAGCTGAACTGTTTAAAGGCAAACCGAACTGGAACAAACTACACAAAATTGCAGCGCCGACATTAAGTGCACAAGAGCAAGCTTTTATTGATGGACCAGTCAACGAAGTGTGTGCCATGGTTAGCGATTATCAAGTTACGCATGAATTAGCCGACTTACCTCCTGAGGTTTGGCAATATTTAAAAGATCATAAATTCTTCGCCATGATCATTAAAAAACAATACGGCGGCTTGGAGTTTTCAGCTTATGCACAATCCATTGTGCTACAAAAGCTAACGGGTGTATCTGGAGTGCTTTCATCCACCGTTGGTGTACCGAACTCTTTAGGCCCGGGCGAACTTTTACAACATTATGGTACTGAAGATCAGAAAAACCATTACCTGCCACGTTTAGCGGAAGGTAAAGAGATTCCCTGCTTTGCATTAACCAGCCCAGAAGCGGGTTCCGATGCAGGTTCAATTCCTGATTTTGGCGTGGTATGTAAAGGGAAATGGGAAGGAAAAGAAGTGTTAGGGATGCGCCTAACGTGGAACAAGCGCTACATCACGCTCGCCCCGGTTGCAACCGTATTAGGCCTAGCATTCAAACTGCGCGATCCTGACGGCTTACTTGGGGATAAAACAGAGCTTGGCATCACTTGTGCGCTCATCCCAACCCACTTAAAAGGAGTTGAAATTGGCAATCGCCACATGCCATTGAACGTTCCATTCCAAAATGGTCCGACACGTGCTAACGACTTATTTGTGCCGCTTGATTTCATTATTGGCGGACCAAGCATGGCAGGACAAGGCTGGCGCATGCTTGTAGAGTGTTTATCGGTTGGACGTGGCATTACGTTACCTTCTAACTCGACGGGCGGAATTAAAACTGCGGCGCTAGCAACAGGAGCTTACGCTCGGATTCGTCGTCAATTTAAGCAACCAATTGGCCATATGGAAGGTGTCGAAGAGCCATTAGCACGTTTAGGTGGTAACGCTTATGTGATGGATGCGGCGAGCAATTTAACCGTAGCTGGTATTGATCTGGGCGAAAAACCCTCGGTCATTTCCGCTATAGTCAAATACCACTGTACCCACCGTGGTCAACGCAGCATTATTGATGCGATGGACATCGTGGGCGGGAAAGGCATTTGTATTGGTCCTGCTAACTTTTTAGCTCGCAGCTACCAAGGTGCACCGATTGCCGTAACCGTCGAAGGGGCCAATATTCTGACTCGCTCAATGATCATCTTTGGTCAAGGCGCTATCCGTTGTCATCCTTATGTTTTAGAAGAAATGAACGCCGCTTATTCACAAGATTCTGATGCCGTTGAGAAATTTGACGCCGCTCTTGCAGGTCACGTCAGCTTCACCATGAGTAATCTTGTGCGCAGTATTTGGTTTGGTGTCACCGATGGTTTGGGTTCATCTGCACCGACTAATGATGCAACCAAACGCTACTATCAACAACTAAACCGTTACAGCGCTAACTTAGCACTGCTTTCTGATATTTCGATGGCTGTATTGGGAGGCTCTCTCAAACGTAAAGAGCGCTTGTCAGCACGCCTTGGCGATATTTTGAGCCAACTCTACCTCAGTTCTGCCACACTTAAGCGTTTTGAAAATGATGGTCGTCCCGTGGAGGATCTTCCTTTGGTTCATTGGGGTCTACAAGACAGTTTGAAGCAGACGGAAGTCGCCATTGATGAATTCTTAGCCAACTTCCCGAATAAAGCGATTGGTAAGGTACTTCGTATATTGTTGATGCCGATTGGTCGAGTACGCAAAGTACCTAGTGATAAATTAGATAGCCAAGTTGCGCAGATCCTGCAAACACCGAGTGAAACTCGTTCACGCATCGGTCGCAACCAATATCTCGCCCCAACGGCGCATAATGCGGCGGGTAAGATTGAACAAGCACTGGACATCATTTTACGTGCAGAGCCTTTGTTCGATAAAGTGTGCAGCGTCACCAATCAACGCCGTCCATTTTTGCGTTTAGATGAAGTGGCCGCCATTGGCTTACAACAAAAAATTCTAACCGAACAAGAAGCACAGCTATTAACGGAAGCTGAGGCTCATCGTTTGTATACCATTAATGTCGATGATTTTGCGCCACAGGAACTGGCCGCAAAGCCTCAATATCCGGCAATAAATGATGTTGCGTAAGTCAATCTATTGAATGTCAAAGGGCGCTTTAAGCGCCCTTTTCTATGACTAGAATACAGAATCAAGAGGTTGCCAACTCGGCAACATCCCTTGTTATTTCTTCGGCATATTCAACTGTAATTCGGGTTGCAACGTCTTTTTCGCTTTAATCTTACGCATCACAAACCACGCCAAAAGCCCAATCAATATCGCACCAATATTACCAATAACAATGAACATAATACTGCGACTCGTTGCCTCTTCTCTCATCTGAATAATCAGTTGCTCCTGTTCAAGCCTACGCTGCTTAATCTCTTCTTCCATCTGCAAACGGCGAGTCTCCTCAATGTTAACATCATCCACCACGCTGTAAGTACGCTCTGAAAGTGGGAAATAAAGTGGGCGCTGGCTAGCGAGCTCTGTCGCATACAACCTTCCAGACCAACGATAGTTACCGTTATCCCCTTTATATGGAATTTCCAAATTAAGCTTGAGTGACTCTTTTCCGGATAGTCCTTCAGTAGCAAAAATATCATCATAAATATTGGCATGCTCAACATGCGCCGCTATCGATCCGGGTTCAACCATGCCTAACTCACCTGCAAACACAATTTGGTGCGGCGCGCCATCTACTCGGGACTGGATAAAGGTAGTCGACACTGGCGTAGGGTAAACTAACACTTCTTGCTCTTGAGCGCGTAAAAATACACCGTTACCAGAAGTGATCCTAACGCGATACTTACCCGGAACTGGAGTGATAGACAACGCAACCGTAAATACACCATCACCAGGGCGTTCGTCCAAACCACGTCCATCATCGGCAAATTCACCAATCACTTCCGGTAATGGACGCGCTTCTTTGATCAGTTCTTCTTCATTTTCAACGAACTTAGTAAAAGTCACTTTTAAGTTGACTCTATCGAGAAAGTCTCTCAACAATAAAGGCTTACCGTCGGAGGTTAAGCGAGCTGTAAATTTTAATTCTTCACCATGATACAAACGGCTAGGAAATACATCTGTATCCAATTGCAAGTGTGAGATTAGCTTAATGCTATTTTGTGGCGAAACCTTTCCTATAGCCTGCCAAGGGCCAGGCATTGGCTTATCAATTGAAATGATATCCATTGTGGGTTCTTGATACCAACGCATATTCTCATCGTACCGCCACGCGTAATATTTCTTACCATCTGGCCGCACAAGCACCACTGGCTGAGATGACTTTTCGCGATACACGACAAAAGTAATTTGTGAAATGGTTGGATCCACTCGAAAACGATTATCGAGTAGCGACATCGAGGAGGGATTTGCCGCAAAAACGCCAATACTCCACATCAGCGCAGCAATAGCCACCATTATCCTCAACATATTTTCTCCTACTGACGCCAAAGGCAACTTCCACTCTTTTCGACTAGATCCAATCTTTCTTGGTGTGCTTGTAGTTCATCGGCACAAGCCTGCAAAACCTTTAGCTTTTTCCGACCTGCGACAGCTCGTTTTATTGACTCTCCTCCCACACTGCCATCACTGCGCGTTCCAGCATTAAATTGTAAAGAGGTTTGCCCACCTGTCATCAGCAGATAAACGTCTGCTAATATCTCCGCATCAAGCAATGCACCGTGCAAGGTACGATGTGAGTTATCGATACCATAACGATCACAAAGTATATCCAAATTGTTGCGTTTGCCGGGGAAAATACGCTTTGCCATAGCAAGCGTATCGGTCACTTTGCAATACTGCTCCGTCTTACCGATTTTAGCGTCGAGCTTGCGAAACTCGTAATCCATAAAACCGACGTCGAAGGGAGCGTTGTGCGCCACCAGCTCAGCTCCCTTGATGAAATCTAAAAACTCTTGATGCACATCGCGATATTGCGGTTTGTCCATCAAAAACTCATCGGTAATACCGTGGATCTCGATCGCTTCTAACTGAATCTCACGATCGGGTTTCAGGTAGACATGGAAGTGACGGCCTGTCAGCTTGCGGTTGATAATTTCAACGGCACCGATTTCAATAATGCGGTGTCCTTCATAGTGAGGGCCGCCTTCACGGTTCATACCCGTGGTTTCCGTATCGAGAACGACGATACGTTGGGATTGGGAATTGCTGCTAGTATTCATAAGGATATGTATGTCAGACTATGCCAATAATGTGCGTAACCTAATAGTATCAAATCATGACAAAACAGGTGGAAATTTTCACTGATGGATCTTGCTTAGGTAATCCTGGCCCGGGTGGTTATGGGGTTGTCCTTCGTTACAAAGAAACCGAAAAAACGTTAGCCAAAGGCTACCGACTCACCACTAACAACCGAATGGAAATGTTAGCGGCAGTGGTTGCACTGCAAACACTGAAAGAGCCATGTAATGTTATTCTCACCACAGACAGCCAATACGTTCGTCAAGGTATTACTCAGTGGATCCACAACTGGAAAAAACGCGGTTGGAAAACATCGGATAAAAAACCAGTGAAGAATGCCGATTTATGGCAAGCACTCGATAAAGAAAGCGCCCGCCATACCATTGACTGGCGCTGGGTGAAAGGCCATGCGGGTCATCGTGAAAATGAAATGTGCGATGAATTAGCACGCAATGCAGCAGAAAACCCAACCGAAGACGATATTGGGTATCAAGCATCCGAATAAGGGTCACAGGCCTTATCTTGGTTCTGAGTTGATAAACGGTAGTTCAAGCTAACTGGCGAAAGACGCCGTTTAAAACGCCAATGAGGTTTAATCGGTTTCAAGGGATAAGTACGTTTGCGCGCTACAATGAAATACAGGCTACCAAATGGAGCGGCCCAGTCGCCAATACCATTTTCCAACCACGCCCACATGGGTTGATATTTTTGCATCGGAAAAAGGGCATATTGGTCACAGTCAATCACTTGATAGTTCAAGACACTCAGCCAGTCCTTAATCCGGTTAGCGGTAAACATACGACCGCTCCAAGGTAAGTTATGTTTTCGCCAAGGCATCAAACTTGCGATCCCCGTAAAACTGATTGGATTAAACCCCGTAATAATGATGTAGCCATCATCCATCATCACGCGATCAACTTCGCGTAAGATACGGTGCGGATCGCCACAATAATCCAGTTGGTGCGCTAAAATAGCCACATCAAAACTCTTTTCAAGAAAAGGCAGTTCGTAGCTATCGGCAATCACCGTATGGAGTGGGTTTTCAATATCAAGATGAACTTGGTGTTGAATATTGCAGTTGCAACTGGCAAGCTCACAACTCAAACCACCGAGCTTAAGCATATGATAGCCAAATAATTTAGAGCACCATTCATCAAGCCGAGTCTGAATAGAATCACTAACCCACTGGCCATTTTTAAGTTGGGACCAAGAATGAGGCTTATCTAATTTTTTTTCGCTACGCGCTGGCTTCATCGATAACCTATTTCACCTCGGTGATTGGAGATACTCATGTTACAGATCAAAAGCATACCCGCATTTAATGATAATTACATCTGGCTGATCCAAAATAGCGATCAGCGTTGTGCTGTGGTCGATCCCGGTGATGCAGCACCAGTGCTTGAGTACCTCTCGAAGCATCAATTAACGCTCGAAGCAATATTAATTACCCACCATCACCATGATCACATTGGTGGTGTTGCAGAACTGGTTCGCCAGTTTCCCAGCATTAACGTTGTTGGTCCCGCTCATGAACCTATTCCTACCTTAACGCACGCAGTTGAAGCTGGCGATCAGCTAGAACTATTCGATGAAATCTTTATGGTGCTTGATCTCGCAGGACACACAAAAGGTCACATTGGCTATGTCGGTGACAATAAACTGTTTTGTGGCGATGTACTGTTCTCCGCAGGGTGTGGCCGTGTTTTTGAGGGCACAATGGAGCAAATGTTTACGTCACTGTGTAAACTTGCCGCATTGCCAGAAGAGACTGAGGTCTATTGCGCGCACGAATATACCGCAAGTAACGTCGCATTTGCTTTAGCCGTTGAGCCCGATAATGACCAACTTCAACAGTATCGAGATACCGTCAACCGGCTCCGAGCTCAGCAGAAATCGACATTACCGACCACGATCCGCCAAGAAAAATGGATCAATCCATTTTTGCGGACCCAGCAAGAGAGTGTGATGAAATCCGTCGCGAATCGTACTCAACAAACCGATCCTCTATCAATTTTTACCGCGTTACGTGAGTGGAAGAACGAATTTTGACGATTTGCTGCTTGTCATAGCAATAAAGTGCCAAGTATTATCAGCAGCCATTAAGTCAAAGGGCTGAGATAGATGCGATTTCAATTTAGCTGGGTGATGGTGCTCTTGTTAGCGGGGTGCCAAATCACTCAGCCAACAGACCAAACAACAGCGCCAAATGCCAAAGAGGCAAATAGCCCTCAGATTCAGACACAAAAAGAGATGGCTAAACAAAAGTCGTCATCTGCAAAAAATACAACGCCGAAAGTGATCACGCCACAAGAGCAAGCGGACGTATGGCAGCGCATCGCAATGCAGTTGTCGATGGATATCCCAGATCATAAATCAGTGAATTATTATCGAACTTGGTATCTTAAACACCCAAATCACCTACAAACTGTTGCCGAGCGAGCAAAGCCATTTCTTTACCTTATCACTGAGAAAATTGAGCAGCGCGGCTTACCACTTGAGTTAGCACTCTTACCCATTGTTGAAAGCTCGTTTGATGCCTTTGCCTACTCACACGGTAGCGCTGCGGGGCTGTGGCAATTTGTGCCGAGCACGGGAGAGATGTATGGCCTAGAGCAAAATTTTTGGTATGACGGAAGACGAGATGTAGACGCCGCCACCGATGCTGCTTTGGATTATCTCACTGCATTAAATAAGCGTTTTGATGGTGATTGGAGCCATGCGATTGCCGCCTATAATAGCGGTGGTGGGCGGATCTCTAGCGCGATTCGTAAAAATCACAAGGCTGGTAAACCAACCGACTTTTTCTCACTCGACTTACCCGATGAAACCACAGGCTACGTCCCTAAATTACTCGCACTGGCCGATATTGTTGCCAATCAAGAAAAATATGGCATTGAAATCCCAGCGATCGCTAACAAACCAGTGTTAACGTTAGTCGACCCTCAAGAACAGCTTGATCTTGCCATTGCCGCCAATTACGCCGGAATGAGCGTGAAAGAGTTGCAAAGTTACAACCCAGCTTACAATCAATGGGCGACCTCGCCGACGGGACCTCATCAACTGCTTATCCCAGTAGATAAAGTGGAACGCTTTGCTCAGAAAGTTGAAGAGAATCGCGGTAAAGGGATGAAGTTAGTACGCTACAAGGTAAAATCCGGCGATAGCTTGAGTGTGATTGCTCAACAGCACAATACCACCAGCAAAGTGATTCAGACGGCCAACAATCTCAATGGCAACGTTATTCGCGTTGGGCAGTATTTAATGATCCCAACATCCGTAAAAGACGAAAAAACATACGCACTCAGTGCCAGTAACCGCTTAGCAAAAACGCAAGCGATGGCCCGTGGTCAGTACAAGCTGTCTCATACGGTAGCCAGAGGTGATAGCTTATGGAGCATTGCCAAACAGCACAATGTTTCCCATCAGTCCTTAGCAAAATGGAACGGTATGGGGCCAAGAGACACGTTGAAGATTGGCCAAAAACTGGTCATTTGGAAAAATAGCAGTGAGGGTGCCATCATTCGCACCGTCTTTTATCAAGTGCGTAGCGGCGATACACTCAGCGCCATCGCTAATAAGTTTAAAGTCAAAAGCCTCGACATTGTAAAATGGAACGAGCTTGCAAACCAAAAGTACTTAAAGCCGGGCCAAAAACTCAAGCTCTACGTCGATGTCACTAAGGTCAGTGTATGAATCCTTCCAGTAACCCGTTAATCATGTTGGTGGATATTTTCCGTTCCCCCACGTCTTGTTTTTTAGCCCTTTATCAACGCGGCATGTGGGGTTGGCAACCTTATCTCTTTTTAATCCTGAGTCCCTTTCTATTTTGGGGGGCTTATTTTGACGTAGTTAACCTTGAATGGTTAAAAGCGGGGCTCTCGGCGCAGTTGGCTATGCTCAACCCCGCTCAGCTTGAAATGTTAGATGCCAACACCTTGATGGCAAGCGAAATTATCAGTGATGTGGTAGGCCGCACGCTAACGATTTTCATGTTGGCATTGTGGTTCAATTTGGCGACCAAGCAGAGCCAACATCAGCACGGTTTCTGGCGTTGGTTTGCCGCAAGTGCTGTCATCACTTTCCCAGCCGTGTTGGGCGATCTCGCCAGTTACGCGAGCTTATTACTCAAACATGGCCACGTGATGACTTACGCTGCTGACCTTAACAGTTTAAATGGCCTAATTAAGTTGCCACTGACTAATGATTGGTCTCAATTTGCCAGCTCCTTCCCACTGCTTTTGCCTTGGTACATCGTACTTGGCTACGCGGCGGTGGGCGCATGGACAGAGCTTGAACGCGGCCAAGCTCTGGTGATTTCGGCGCTGCCTTGGATTGGCTATTACCTGATTTGGGCGCTGTACATCGCCATCAGTTAGAAAGTGGTTATAAACTAAAACTCGCCAATAGTGGGTTATGATCAGAAGCGTCCGTTACGGGCGCTTTTGCATTGAGCAGTGTTAAACCACGATAAAAAAGATGATCAAGCACCAAGCCCGTCACAAACTGAACACGGTGATCGGGTTCGAACAACACTTCCTTCAAACCCACACGATTTAATGCAGTGGTTAATGTGTCCATTCTTGCTTGACTCCAGCTATTAAAATCGCCACCGACAATCACTGGCCCTTGATGTGTTTTTAATTGAACGAGTAACGCTTCCAGCTGATTGGTATACTCTTGCGTTCCATAGGTAAAGTTCACTGCATGCAGGTTTACAACCGCCAGAGTCTGACCATCACTTAAACGATATAGGGCGTAAATCGCCGATTTGGGTAAGCGCAACCAAGGCTCTAATTCGGTGTAAGCACACGCTAATACTGGCATCTGCTTGCCAAGATTTAACACTCCGGCTGATTCACCAAAAATACGAAAAGCATCCGCTTGCGTCCCCCCCCACTGCTTTTGGCTGATCCACTCTTTCAATGACAAGGTCATGCTCGCTTCTTGTAGCAACACCAATTGGGCATCTTGGCTGAATTTATCCAGCTCACTTTGCCATGTTGCTCTATTTTGTTTATAGATATTCCAAACCAGTACATTAAGCTGACCACGCACATCAATTGCGCGAGCGTTTGGATTATCGTAACAAATCAGTGGAGATGAAGCGTTTTTCCCATCAATAGTCAACAATTGCGGCGTTGAAGGAATAGTAAAAATAGAGAAAAAACTAACCACAGCCGCGGTAATCAGCAACAGCGGCAAAACAAGCAGATATTTTCTTTTCATAACGTTCAACAAAATTGGTAGGGATGTATTAATAAAGAGACAAAAAAGGAGCCATTGGCTCCCTTCTTCTCGGTGTACGGCTAAATAGCGTCTTCGTCTTCTTCACCGGTACGAATTCGTACCACTCGTTCAATATTGGTAATGAAAATTTTACCATCACCAATTTTTCCCGTTTGCGCCGTCTCAATAATGGTGTCAACGCAGCGATCAGCGACATCGTCAGTCACCACAATTTCAAGCTTCACTTTAGGTAAGAAATCCACCATGTACTCAGCGCCACGGTACAATTCAGTATGCCCTTTCTGACGACCAAATCCTTTTACTTCAGAAACAGTCATACCCGTGATCCCGACTTCAGCTAACGCTTCGCGGACGTCATCAAGTTTAAATGGCTTAATAATGGCTTCGATTTTTTTCATGTTCATCCCTTACACTTTCGTCAATTGGTGGCATTATCTGCTAGCAAAAAAAAACAATCAATAAAAAGCCCAAGCAACGCTTGGGCTGATTGAAACCCGTTCACTGTCATTTACTTAAGACTTGCGAAATAGGCCGCTAAGTTTTCAATATCGGCATCACTGAGCATTGCCGCTTGCGCTTGCATTACGACGGCTAAACCACCATTACGCTCTTTATTCTTGTAGGCTTTAACTGATGAGATAAGGTATTGCTCATTTTGCCCTTTTAGATTTGGATATCCCGGAATAAGGGCAATCCCGTCTGCGCCGTGACACGCCGCGCAGATAGCCGCTTTGGCTTGCCCTGCGGCTGGGTCTCCAGCAAACGCGCTTCCCGCTAACAACGTAAAACCCATAACTATTCCAATCGCGACTTTTTTCATTGCTCCACCTTTATGTCCATATTCATTGTATGTTTTATACGAATTTTGCATGAAAAGCGTTCATTTGTCCCAGATGAGTTCACAATCTTGCCCACTGAAGTCACGATCAACAAATAAATTTGCAATCGCAACCACTTGATTCCGATGCATCAATATTGGCGTTCTTCGTCGTAGCCAACTGGGCACGCCATACTCTTGGAACAATTTTTTTAGCTTTCGACTTCCCACTCGTCCGACGGGGCATGTTGCCAGCCCTTCAGGATTAAACGTAACGCTTAATTGATGGCAATCATCAGGCAAGGCTATTCCCTTGCTAGCACCATGAGACGATAACCTCAGATTTCCTAGTCCATCAGGCAAGGTTAATGATTGATCGGGCACAATCATCGCCTGCCAATCTGAAATGTCTTGATAAGTTTGGATGCAATATAGCTTTTGGTCAAAGCGGCGGATCTCACTTTGCCCTAGTTTAAGCCGAGGATTCGCATCAATACGCGCAGACGCCACTTGTTGCCAAATCATCGCTAAATGTTCTTGAGTCGGCATTGGCTCCCCCAATTGAGCAAGCCACATTCTTAGCAATTGATAGCGTGCTAATTCGCTGCGATGAGAAAGCGCGGTAATTGATAAACTACCATCAGGCATTTTTGCCTCTTGCATTGCCTCTTGTAGCAGCTCTTCAAGCAACACCTGCTGCTGAGCACACAATGTCGCACTACGAGCAACCGCTTGGTGAATATGCGGCCAGCGCTGCGTAAGAACTGGCGTGATGTGATGGCGGATAAAATTACGATCAAAACGGGTATCTTGGTTGCTTTCGTCCTCGACCCAATCCAAATTCTGGGTTACGGCAAAGCTTTCGATCTGTACGCGAGTCGCCGCAAGCAAAGGACGGACGATTTTCCCCGCGCCAAATGGCATCGCTTGTGCCATCGAAGAGAGTCCTTTGGGTCCACTACCACGCTTTAACGCGAGCAAAAATGTCTCGATCTGATCATCGCTATGCTGTCCAGTTAGTAACAAATCGTCAGTGTTAATGTATTTCGCTAAAACTTGGTAACGCGCCGTACGCGCCAATGACTCCACACTTTCACCGCTAGCGGTATCGAGTTGCACCCGTTCAATAAAAAAAGGGATCGCGGCGTGTTGGGCCCAGCGCTGGCACTGTTTGGCCCACTCATCGGCATGTTGACTTAATCCATGATGAACATAAACAGCGCAGCACTCACAGGAGGTTTCGTCACGATATTGCGCCAATAGTTCAAGCATCACCCGCGAGTCCATGCCACCACTAAAACCCAAGACTAATTGGCTGCTTGCTAAGCGATGACGATTGATAACGTGTGAAAATAGCGAATAAAGTTCAGACATGGGTTTTCAGTGCTAAGAGGAATTGATGCCAGTTTACCTTGAAACGCGCCAAGCAAACCAGCCTTGAAATCGGGCAGATAAAAAAGGGCTGGACAGAATCCAACCCTTTTTATTTATTGTCCGCTCTGCTGTTTAGCAGTAGCCGTAGTTCATCAAACGTTGATAACGACGAGCCAATAATGCTTCTTCATTCAGCGGCTCTAAATCAGCAAGCTGTTTTAGCAGTGTTGCTTTCATATTGGCGGCCATTTGTATTGGATCGCGATGCGCGCCACCTAATGGTTCTTCGATAATTTCATCAATCAGCTCAAGCTCTTTTAAGCGAGGAGCGACTAAGCCCATCGCTTCAGCCGCTTGCGGTGCTTTATCTGAATCTCGCCACAAGATTGAAGCGCATCCTTCTGGCGAAATTACCGCATAAGTGGAATATTGCAGCATGTTCACGTAGTCACCCACGCCAATCGCCAAAGCACCACCAGAGCCACCTTCACCAACAACATTGCAAATTACAGGCACTTTCAAGCCTGACATCACTTTTAGGTTTGTAGCAATCGCTTCAGATTGGCCACGTTCTTCAGCGCCAACACCAGGATAAGCACCTGCGGTATCAATGAAGGTAATAATAGGCATGCCAAAACGTTCAGCCATTTTCATTAAACGCAGTGCTTTACGATAACCTTCTGGTTTTGGCATTCCGAAGTTACGTCTTACTTTTTCTCTCGTTTCACGTCCTTTTTGGTGACCAATCACCATCACCGGACGTCCCTCTAAACGAGCGATGCCGCCGACAATCGCTTTGTCATCAGCAAAAGCGCGATCACCAGCCAACTCGTCAAACTCAGTGAAGACATGGTTGATGTAATCAAGCGTGTAAGGGCGTTGTGGATGGCGTGCCAATTGAGCCACTTGCCATGCCCCTAAATCACCAAAGATTTTCTTCTTAAGCTCTAAGCTTTTCTTTTCTAGCTGTTCGATCTCTTTGTCGAGATCAACGGACTTATCACCACCATGGCGAGACACGTCGCGTAGCGCCTGAATTTTAGCCTCAAGTTCAGCAATTGGTTTTTCAAATTCTAGAAAATTTAGGCTCATCTACCGATCCTTTTATACTCAGCGTTCAACATATTTGACGCCAAATTTTAGTTAAATTCGAGTTCTACCTGATCTTTGCCAAGTAGCTGTTTCAATTCGTCTAACAATGTATCACTTGGGGTTACACGCCACTGCGTACCAAGAGTGAGTCGCACTCTCGCCTCTGCGCGTTGGTAGTATACATTGACAGGTATAGTCCCTGCTCGGTGAGGCTCTAAGATCTGACTAAAGCGCTCAAAAAACTGGCTGTCTATCTGTGATTGTTCAATCGATATCGACAAGCCACGGGCATATTTTTCACGCGCACTGCCCAAGTCCATGACTTCGCGCGCCGACATTTTAAGGCCACCATTGAAGTCATCAAAGCTGACCTGTCCAGAAATCACTAAAATTCTATCTTTTTCTAACAGCTCTGCATACCGCTCTAACGCATCAGAGAATAACATCACTTCCATACGTCCTGAACGATCATCTAACGTCATGATACCAATCCGCGTACCACGCTTGGTGGTCATCACTTTAGCTGCAATCACTAACCCCGCTAAAGTGACGGATTGATCGCGTCGCGTTGGCGTGGCATCTTTTAGTCGACAACTGGTGTACTTCGCAAGTTCCTTAATATGTGCGTTTATTGGATGCCCGGTCAAATAAAGGCCCAATGTATCGCGCTCACCTTCAAGCCAAACTTTCTCAGGCCACTCGGGGACTTGCGTATATTTATGTTCTACTTCTTCTGGCGCATCAGTCAATACACCAAACATATCAACCTGACCAAAGGCTTCAGCTTGGTGGAATTGGCTGGCCGCTTTCACAGCATCATTTAATGAGGCCATCATTGCAGCACGGTGTGGGCCTAAACGATCCAAAGCACCCGCATAAATAAGCTTTTCAATCACACGCTTATTGACTTTTTTCAAATCAATTCTGGCGCAAAAATCAAACAAATCTTTAAAATAGCCGCCTGCTGTGCGCGCTTCTAAAATCGCTTCAATCGGCCCTTCACCCACACCTTTGATCGCGCCAATACCATAGACAATCGCGCCATTTTCATCGACGTTAAAGCGGTACAAGCCGGCGTTAATATCCGGTGGTAACACTTTAAGATTCATGCGTAAACATTCATCCACTAAGCCAACCACTTTTTCGGTGTTGTCCATGTCGGCCGTCATTACTGCCGCCATAAATTCGGCTGGGTAGTGGGTTTTTAACCATAAGGTTTGATAAGAAACCAGAGCATAAGCCGCAGAGTGCGATTTGTTAAACCCGTAACCGGCGAATTTTTCTACTAAGTCGAAGATTTTCATCGACAATTCGCCATCCACGCCGTTTTTTATCGAACCTTCTTCAAAAATCGCCCGCTGCTTGGCCATCTCTTCTGGCTTTTTCTTACCCATCGCACGGCGCAGCATATCCGCGCCGCCTAATGTGTATCCGGCTAGGACTTGGGCGATCTGCATCACTTGCTCTTGGTACAAGATGATGCCGTAGGTTGGGTCTAGAATTTCTTTTAATGACTCATGTTGCCATTTTTCATCTGGGTAGGAGATCGCCTCTCGGCCATGTTTACGGTCGATAAAGTTATCCACCATCCCCGATTGCAAAGGCCCAGGGCGAAACAGGGCCACTAGTGCAATGATATCTTCGAAGCAGTCTGGCTGGAGACGTTTGATCAGATCTTTCATGCCGCGCGATTCTAACTGGAATACCGCGGTGGTTTCAGAATTTTGCAATACACGAAATGAAACGGGGTCTTCTAACGGGATAGCTTCAATACGAACGGGCTCTTTGCCTTCTCGTTGTAAGCGCGGGTTAATCAGCCCTAGTGCCCAATCGATAATGGTTAAGGTACGTAGACCTAAGAAGTCAAACTTGACTAAGCCTGCGGTTTCAACATCGTTCTTATCAAATTGAGTAACGGGGAAATGCCCTTCAGCATCCGCATAAATCGGCGAAAAGTCGGTAATTGTGGTTGGGGAGATCACCACCCCACCCGCATGCTTACCGGCGTTACGCGTACACCCTTCTAGAATTCGGCACTTATCAATCAGCTCTTTGACGTCTTCGTCATTGTTGTACAGCTCAGGTAACGCGGGTTCAGCCTTAAACGCCTTTTCGAGTGTCATTCCTGGATCTAGTGGAATAAGCTTTGAAATGCGGTCGACAAATCCAAACGGATGACCAAGCACGCGTCCCACGTCACGAATGACCGCTTTGGCAGCCATAGTACCAAAGGTGATGATCTGTGATACCGCATCACGACCATACATTTCAGCAACGTGATCAATAACTTGGTCACGTTTATCCATACAGAAATCGACGTCAAAATCGGGCATTGAGACCCGTTCTGGGTTCAAAAAACGTTCGAAAAGTAAATCATATTGTAGTGGATCTAAATCGGTAATTTTGAGCGCGTAAGCCACCAATGAACCCGCACCCGATCCGCGCCCCGGTCCCACCGGAATATCGTTATCTTTTGACCACTGGATGAACTCCATCACAATCAAGAAATAACCGGGGAACCCCATGTTATTAATCACTTCGAGCTCAATTTGCAGCCGTTCATCATATTCAGGGCGACGTTGTGCGCGAACATCAGGATCGGGGAACAGAAATTCAAGACGCTCTTCAAGGCCTTCTTGTGATTTCATCACCAAGTATTCGGTTTCTTTCATTCCTTCCGTTGGGAAGGCGGGCAAGAAATATTCCCCCAAACGGACGGTAACATTACACCGTTTGGCAATCTCAACACTGTTTTGCAGCGCTTCAGGAATGTCGGCAAACAGCTCACACATTTCCGCTTCGGTGCGCAAATATTGCTGTGGGCTGTAATTTTTTGGCCGACGAGGATCTTCCATGGTGTAGCCATCATGAATCGCTACTCGAATTTCATGCGCTTCAAAAAACTCTTCGCTGAGAAACACCACTTCATTGGTTGCAACGACGGGCAGATCGTTATTTTCAGCCAATTCTAGAGCAAAGTGCAGATAGCTCTCTTCGTCGGCTCGCCCTGTGCGAGTCAATTCAAGGTAAAAACGATCGACAAAATGAGTTTGATAAAACTCGACACATTTATCGACTAACGCCTGATTACCTTTAAGCAGTGCTTTGCCTATTTCACCACTTTTTCCACCCGAAAGCACAATCAAGCCTTCTGCATATTTCACTAGCCACGCTTTATCAATCACAGGTAGGTGTTGCACATGACCGCGTAGATAAGCATCGGAGATCAGTAAGGTCAGATTTTTGTAACCAACATTATCACTCGCTAGAACCGTCAGCTTGGTGAGCTCATCACCAAACTCCTCGGATTGCATGACAAAATCTGCACCGATAATCGGCTTTACCCCACAGTTATGAGCGGTACCATAAAATTTGACCAAACCACATAAGTTCGTGAAGTCGGTCAACGCTACGGCAGGCATCCCCATCTCGGCCACTTTTTTCACAAGCGGTGGCACTTTGGACAAGCCATCGATCATAGAAAAGTCGCTGTGGACACGAAGGTGGACAAACTTTGGTTCTGGCATGCAATAAAATCCTAGATGCTAGGTTTGGTACAAGATTTGGCGGTTATTCTACGCGAATCTGCTCGTGGCTGACACCCGCAATTAGTCAATTCCCAGCACGCGTTTCACTGGCTTAAAGCTTTTACGGTGCTCTGCGATGACGCCATGTTGTTCGATCGCGGCAAAATGCGCTTTAGTTGGATAGCCCTTATGTTGAGCAAAGCCAAATTGTGGGTACAATTTATCGAGCGCTTCCATCTCTTTATCGCGTACCACTTTAGCAATGATTGAGGCGGCGCTGATTTGCGCCACACGCATATCACCCTTGACGACTGCGATACCATGCATCGGTAATTGTGGGACACGGTTGCCATCAATTAAAGCCAAATCAGGTTGAATCGCTAGACCTGCAATCGCGCGTTGCATCGCCACCATAGTCGCTTGAAGAATATTAAGCTCATCAATTTCAGCTGGTGAACAGCGGCCAACAGACCAAGCGAGCGCCTTTTGTTGAATTTCAGGAAAAAGCGCTAGGCGTTTTTTTTCTGATAACTTTTTCGAGTCTGCTAAACCTTCAATCGGATTATTCGGATCCAAGATTACTGCGGCAGTCACTACGTCGCCCACTAATGGACCTCGACCAACTTCATCCACTCCTGCAATCAAAACATAGCCCTTAGGGTATTCAAAAGGAGTCAGTGTTTGTTCTGCCATCTTGTCTATTTTCCTCTCGTTATTTTTCAATCGCTCTTAATCGTTAATGGTTAATCAAGCTTAAAACCGCTTTGGCAGCTTGTTGATCGGCGCCTTTGCGGATCCAGTGATGCATTTCAGTAAAACGTTCAATTAAAGAGGAATTATCACGGCTAAGCATGCTATCGACCGCAGGAAACAGATGTTGCGGGTCGCATTCATCAAGAATGAACTCAGGAACCAGTTCTTCTCCGGCTAAAATATTGGGCAGTGAAACAAATTCGGTTATCGCAAGCTTCTGAACCAACCATCCGGTAAGCCAGTTCACTTTGTATCCCACCACCATCGGCCGTTTGAGCAACATGCATTCCAGTGCGACTGTGCCAGAGGCAAGCAGCACAGCATCTGCAGCCGTGATGACATTACGCGCGGTGTCTTCAATAATAACAAAATCGAGCTCTGGGGCGATCTCCTGCCAAATGGTTTCAAACTGCTGTTTACGTTTGGGATTGACGGCAGCTACCACAAAACCAATATCAGGGTATTTCTGTTTGATTTGTCGACATGTTTCAATAAATGGCTTGGCAATTAAACCGACTTCTCCCCCTCGGCTACCGGGTAGCACAGCCAGCCACTGTTTATCTGTCTCTAATTTCAACAGTTCACGAGCGGCAATTTTATCGGGTTGCAGTGGAATGGCATCGGCCAGTGTATGGCCGACAAATTCGCACGCAACCTGATACTTGTCGTAAAACGCTTTTTCAAACGGAAGAAATGCCAACACTAGATCGGTCGCCGCATCGATTTTAAAAATACGTTTGGGACGCCATGCCCATACAGATGGGCTCACATAGTGGACGGTTTTGATGCCCGCTTTTTTGAGATCAAGCTCTAGTCGTAAATTAAAATCTGGTGCATCAATACCAACAAACACATCCGGCGGATTGGCTTTAAAATACTTCACCAACTGCGCTTTAACTTTCAGTAAACGCGGTAAGCGGCCAAGCACCTCAACCAGACCCATCACGGCTAGCTCTTCCATATCAAATAAAGATTCACAACCTTGAGCAATCATTTTAGGGCCGCCAATACCGACAAATTGTGCATTGGGGTATTGCTGCTTGATGGCTTGAATGAAGCCTTCTCCTAATGTATCGCCAGAAAGCTCTCCGGCAACAATACCTATTCTTAGGGGATTTTCATGTGAGTGCATATCGTTTCCTAACAGAATCCGCTCAGCCGTTATGCGGCGTCAAAAAGACAAAAGATCGCTAAACAAGTAGCGATCTTCGGATATTAATCAAAACTCAGTGGCGAACTAACGAATAATGCCACGCTCAGTTTTTTCTAGTAAATCAGTAAAACGCTGAATCGATGGGTACTCTTTCGCCATCTCAACCAATATAGGTAAGACCTCTGCTTGCGTTTTACCTGATCGGTAAATTTCTTTATACGCTTTTTGTAGCGCGCGAATTTCGGCTTTTTCAAAACCATTTCGCTTCAAACCAACAAGGTTAAGGCCAAATGGTGAAGCATGGTTACCTTGTGCTAACACGTAAGCAGGGACATCTTGCACAACAGCAGAACAACCACCGATATAGGCATAAGCACCAACACTACAGAAAGGATGAATCGCCGACAACGCCATAACACCGGCATAGTCACCGACCGTCACATGGCCGCCAAGAATTGCGTTGTTACCAATGTGCGTATGATTACCAACAATCACATCGTGCGCAATATGGGCATTCACACACAATAGGTTGTCGTTGCCAACAACTGTTTGTGTTTTATCTTGCATCGTACCACGGTGAATTTGCACCGCTTCACGAATAACATTGCGATCACCAATGACGACTCGTGTATCTTCACCACCATACTTCTTATCTTGGTTCTCTTCGCCAATGACGGCGTGAGGGAAAATACGGTTCTCTTCACCAATGACGGTGTTTCCTTTGATGACCACATGCGACATCACTTCCGTACCTTGGCCAATGCTTACCCCAGAGGTGATGTAAGTAAATGGACCAACAGTGACGTTAGCTCCGATGGTAGCGCCATCTTCAACCACCGCACTTGGGTGGATTTGTGCAGTTTCATGAATCATATTAAAACTCTCTACGAGCACATTTCATTTCAGCTGAACACACAACCTCACCATCAACTTTCGCTACGCCATTAAACAACGCAATACCACGACGCTCTTTAATGAACTGCACTTCGATGATCAGTTGGTCGCCAGGACCTACAGGCTTACGAAACTTCGCATTATCAATACTAGCAAAGTAATACAATTCGTTATCTTTCGGTGCACCAAAGGTTTTGAATGCAAGTAGGCCCGTTGCTTGTGCCATTGCTTCTAAAATCAGTACACCTGGAAAAATAGGTAACTGCGGAAAATGACCAGTGAACTGAGGTTCATTAACTGACACATTTTTCAAGCCAACAAGGTATTTGCCTTCTTCAAAGTCAATTACACGGTCAATCAACAGAAATGGGTAACGGTGAGGAAGCAGCCTCTGAATTTCAGTGATGTGCATCGTTTTCGTTTCAGTCGTCAAAGTCATATTCCTATACAGTAAAACTTTCAAAAATTATTTGGCATTATAGACGAAAAAGACTCGCAGTTGGCGAGCCTAATCGGGAAAAAGTAGAATTAGGATTCCGCTTCCTGCTCTAAGTACTTTTCAAGTGCTTTAAGTCGCTTGTGCATATCTTCGATACGGTGAACGCGAGCGGCAGTTTTACGCCATTCTTTGTTCGGTTGCAACGGAATACCAGAAGAGAACATGCCTTTCTCGGTGATGCTACGCATCACCATCCCCATGCCAGTAATGGTGACCCCATCGACAATCTCGATATGGCCATTGATGACAGTACCACCACCAATAATGCAATATTTGCCTATGTGGGTGCTGCCAGCAATGATGGTACCGCCAGCAATTGCAGTGCCGTAGCCAATACAGGCGTTATGTGCAATCTGTAATTGGTTATCGAGAATGACGTTATCTTCAATAATCGTGTCATCTAATGCGCCACGATCAATTGTCGTGCAGGCACCGATTTCAACTCGATTACCGATCCGGACAGTGCCAATTTGCGGAATTTTAATCCACTCACCTTTCTCATTGGCATAGCCAAAACCATCAGAACCAATCACGGCACCTGACTGAATAAGGCACGCCGAGCCAATTTCCACTTCGTGGTAAACGCTGACATTTGCCCACAACTGGGTGTTAGCGCCAATTTTGGCGTTTTTACCGATGAAACAGCCAGCACCAATGGAGACGTTATCGCCCAGCTGCACGCCCGTCTCAATGACCGCGTTTGCACCAATAGAAACGTTCTGCCCTAGCTGGGCATCCGGTGCAACAACCGCAGAAGAGCTGATATCACTCGCAGGTCGCGGTGTAGTGTCCAGCGCTTGCGCCACCTTTGCAAAAGCAACGTATGGATCAGCGACGACCAATACATTGGTTGTACACAATTCACGTTCACTAGCCTTGACCATAATCACCGTTGCGCGGCATTGACCAAGGTGTTTGTTATATTTGGGATTAGAGAGGAAAGTTACGTAACCTTCCTGCGCCTTATCCATAGGTGCGACAGCGGAAACTGTCGCAGAGCCATCACCAAACAGCTCTCCCCCGGTGATGGTTGCCAATTCGGCTAAAGTCAGTTTTGCCATAATAATATTATTTTAGTTGTTTAATTACTTTCTCTGATAGGTTGTAGTCCGGCTTACCATATTGCATAGCTTGCACGTCAACAACGATGTCATAACCTTCTTTTTCCGCAACTTTCTTCACAGCGTCTTGAATCACCATGAAGAGTTTTTGCTTCTCTTCACTCTCACGACGCGCTGAGGCTTGCTCTAACGCTTGCGCTTTGATTTTGTACTTGCTGTCTAATTGACCAATTTCAATACGCAGCTTCTCGATCTCATCTTGACCTAGCAGTTCGCCATCACGTTTAAGTTTTTCAATTTTGGTTTTTGCTTCAGCTTGAATTGACTGTAGCTCTGCCCCTTTATCTTTAAACTCTTCTTGTAATTTTTGCAGCACAACTTCTCGTTGAGGTAATGCTTGGAATACTTGCGCGGTATTAATGTAACCTACTTTCTGCGCCGCCTCAGCGGCTTGCGCAAAAAATGATGAACTCAGTACAACTAGGCCCAATCCTGCCGCTTGAATCGCTTTTTTCAAAATACTTTCCTCTAATTAGAATGTTCTGCCGATCGTGAAAGTGAAGAACTCTTCATTATCACCTTCATAAATTTTAATAGGTTTGGCAATTGAAAATACCAATGGCCCCATAGGTGACATCCACTGTAGTGCCGCACCATAGGAGGAACGGTAATTCATTGGATCTGAGTAATCGTAATAATACTGATCACCATAACCGAGTTTCCCATCTTTGTAATCGAACTCTGTATCCCAAACGCTGGCCATATCGAAGAAGATGCTGGTGCGAATTTGGCTACGAGTTTCATCAGAGGCAAATGGCGTCGGTACAATCAGCTCTACGCTGGCCAGCGCGACCGCGTTACCACCGACAGAGTCATCTGTTGCGCTATAGCAGCGGTTGTTGCCACCATTATTGCCATTACAGCCTGTCGCATCGTTATAAATCGCTTTCGGTCCAGCCGAGTTAGATCCAAAACCACGCAAAGTGGTAAAGCCACCTGCATAATAGTTTTCATAGAATGGGAACAAGTTATCGTTACCATCCGTTTTCCCGTAACCATTACCATACCCTAAGCGTCCTCTTAGCAAGAGTGAAAACTCATGTTTTTTGGTTAATGGGAAATACTGGCGGACATCGTACTGCGCTTTGAAATACTTTACGTCTGAGCCCGGCACGGTCATCTTGTAGAAAGCGCGTTGGTGATTCCCCGCCGTTGGGAAAATGGTTCGGTTTAAATTATTGCGCGTCCATGAGATGTTGACGTCAAAGTCATTGGTGATCAAACTGCCATCATCGCTACGATTACTCGCTTGAGACTGTAAGAACTGACTAACTTGCACATACTCATCGATATTACCGATCTTGTTGTGCGTGTAACCGATACCGAGGTCAAAACGGTTTAATTCGTCAAATGGGAAACCCCACGTTAAACTTGTGCCGTAACTTTCATTGGTATAATCAACAATACCTGCTTCAGAAGCCTCAAACTGGTTATAGAAAATCTTACCACCCAAACTGACACCATCAAGGTTCCAGTAGGGATCACGGTAATCTAAACTGATGTTCTTTTGATAGTCGTTCATCATGGCATTGATGCCAACTCGATTACCTGAACCAATGAAGTTGTCTTGTTGTAAACCAACCTGAAAACTCACGCCTGATTCTGTACCATAACCGACACCAAAGTTAACACTACCTGAGTTGGCCTCTTTCACGTTGTACACCAGATCGACTTGGTCTTCACTACCAGGTACACGTACGGTTTGCACATCCACTGTTTCAAAGAAGCCAAGACGGTTCAAACGGCTCTTACCTGTATCAATCGCTTTAGAGCTCAGCCAACTGCCTTCCATTTGACGCATTTCGCGGCGCAAAACTTCATCTTTGGTTGAGTTATTACCGACAAAGCGAATATCACGGACATAGATACGCTTACCCGCTTCCACATGAACAACCAAGGAAACTTCTTGCGTTTCATCATTAAATTCTGGGATGGTTCGAACTTGAGGATAAGCATAGCCAGCTTCACCCAATACTCGTTTTACATCTTCTTCAAGCTTGGTCACCAGTGAGCCGTTATAGGTTTCCTCGGCTTCAAACGGGATCAAAGCGGTAAATTCAGCCTCTTTGCCAATCAGCTCTCCGCGGAATTTAACGTCTTTGATTTTATAAGGCTGACCTTCGCTAATGCCTAAAGTGATATAAACGCCTTTTTTATCAGGAGAAATAGCAACTTGCGTGGAATCGACTTGAAACTTTAAGTAGCCACGGTCGAGGTAGAAAGAGCGCAAAGCTTCAATATCAGCGGCTAAGACCTGCTTTTGGTATTTATCATCAGAGAGGAAATTCCACCACGCCACATCGACATTCAAATTGAAGCGTGACAGTAAATCTTGGTCACTAAACACTTCATTGCCAATAAAGTTGATTTGCTGGATTTTCGCAGAAACCCCTTCACTGAACACAAATTTAAGGTCAGCACGGTTGCGAGGTAAAGGTGTCACCACCGCTTTTACGGTCGCGTTGTACTTACCCACGCTGTAGTAAAAATCTTCCAACCCCTTTTCAATGTTGCTCAAGGTCGTACGATCAAGCGCCTCACCGATGCGGATATTGGATGCATCAAGATTCTGCTGCAACTGCTCTTCTTTGATCGCTTTATTTCCAGAGAAGGAAACACTTGCAATGGTTGGACGTTCTTTAACCTGAACGATCAGAACGTTGTTGTCTCGTAATACTTTGATGTCTTCAAAGTTGCCCGAAGTGTAAAGTGCTTTGATAATATCCGCGACATCTTGTGCATCAACGGTATCGCCAATTCGAACGGGCATTTTAAGCAATGCGGCGCCGAGCGCAACGCGTTGAAGCCCTTCAATTTGAATATCCTGCACTACGAAATTCTCGGCACTATGTGCTGAGAGGCTGGTTGCCAATAGTGTCGCGAAAAGGATCTGTTTCATTGCCATATTTATTCTTGTTATTCCTTGCTACAACTTCTGCCTAATGGTTACAAATCACAGGCGACTAAAATCATTAAATATTGCCACAGCCATCAAAGAAAAGATGATCGCCCCACCAATTCGGTATCCCATTTCTTGAATCTTCTCTGGGACAGGACGACGAATAACGGCTTCAATTGCAAAAAACAGTAAGTGTCCGCCATCTAACATTGGCAGTGGTACTAGATTGATAATGCCTAAGTTGACACTAATCAGAGCCAGAAAACCCAAGAAATAGACCAAACCATAGTCAGCGGTAGTTCCAGCTCCTTTGGCAATCGAAATCGGCCCACTCAGATTATTCAACCCCACATCACCGACCACCAGTTTTTTCAACATACTGACGGTTAGGTTGATCACTTGCTGTGTTTTTTCAACCGCTTTTCCGACTGATTCAAATACACCATATTGCAGCTCAAATCGATAACTTTCCGGCCATTCTGCGACTTTAGGAGCGATTCCCGCAAAACCTATCGTTTTGCCTTGCGGTAACTCACGAACGTCAGGCGTAAGCTCGATAGTCAAGCGTTGTTCATCACGCACAACAACCAATGAAACTGGCTGATTGGGATGGCTTTGTATCAACTCCACAACTTGCTGCCAATGGTTTATCTTCACACCGTTGGCTTCGATCAAGGTGTCGCCAACTTCTAACCCGGCCTTCTCTCCGGCGCTGCCTTGAGAAACATTGGTTAGCGTCAGCGATATTTCAGGAACAAATGGTTTAAAACCTAACGCTCCCATAGCAGACTCTGTTTCTGGGTTAAAGTTCCAAGAACGGATATCTAATGTTTTGATTTCATCCACACCAATTTCATTATTGGTTCCGACGGTGAGCGTTAATTGTTCATCACCAATATGGCTAATCAGCCCCATATTGACCGATTCCCAATCTAAGGTATTCACTCCTGAGACTGCTTTGATCTGCATTCCTGACTCTAAACCCGCTTGAGCGGCGATCGATTGCGGGGCAATTTCGCCAATCACAGGTTTTACCGCTGGAACACCAATTAAGAACACGAGCCAATAGGCAAAAATGGCGAAGAAAAAGTTAAAAGCAGGCCCAGCACTCACGACAGCGACACGTTTCCACAATGGTTTTTGGTCAAAAGCTAAGGATTTTAATTCAGTTGGAACATCATCAACACGGCTATCGAGCATTTTAACGTAGCCGCCGAGAGGAATAATTGAGAGGTTGTACTCGGTGCCATCTTTGGCTACTCGGCTCCAAAGTGATTTACCAAAGCCAATGGAAAATTTTTCGACTTTAATTCCGCAGCGACGAGCTACCCAAAAATGACCAAATTCATGCACAGCAACCAATATACCTAACGCAATGATGAAAGAGACGAAATTCCACAAAATACCACTCATAATAAATGCTCTTGTATGATTTGCTGGGCAATAGTGCGCGCCATTCTATCGAGCTCTAACAAGCTTTCCAAGTCATAGCAATGTAACTGAGTATGTGCTGCACACACTTTTGACAATACACGTTCATTAACTTGTGCGATATCGGTAAAACGAATTTGCTTATTTAAAAAAGCTTCAACGGCTATTTCGTTGGCTGCATTTAAAGAGGTGGTGGCATGTTGCCCTTGATAGCAAGCATCAATCGCCAATCCCAAACAAGGATAACGCTCGTAGTCCACATCCATAAAACTCAAATTACTTAATTTGGTAAAATCCAGTGCCGGAACACCCGCAGTAATGCGTTCTGGATAAGAGAGAGTTAAAGCAATTGGCGTGGACATATCGGGTTCCCCCATTTGCGCAAGCACCGAACCATCGCGGTACTGCACCATAGAGTGGATCACCGACTGTGGGTGGATTAACACTTTTAATTGCTGTTTCGATGCATTAAACAACCACTTAGCTTCAATATATTCCAAACCTTTGTTCATCATGGTAGCGGAATCAACCGAAATTTTCGGCCCCATCGACCAGTTAGGATGAGCAATCGCTTGCTGTGGTGAAACATCAGCTAACGTGGATAAATCACTATAGCGAAAAGGGCCGCCAGAACCCGTGAGCAGAATATGTTGCACACCATGTTCTTGTAAATCACAGCGACCCAAAGAGCCTTGTATTTCAGGGGGTAAGCATTGAAAAATCGCGTTATGTTCGCTATCGACAGGGAGCAATTCCGCACCGTGTTTTTCGACCGCATCAATAAACAATTGGCCAGACATCACCAAGGCTTCTTTGTTTGCCAACAAAACACGCTTGCCCGCCTTTACCGCGGCCATGGTTGGTAACAAACCTGCTGCACCAACAATCGCCGCCATCACCGTATCCACCTCATCTAATGCGGCGACGTGGCACATGGCGTCTTCACCAAATAATACGGTTGTTTTTAAGTTCAATGACTGCAATTGAGCTAAAAGCTCATCCGCCGCCTTTTGGTTTGCCATTACCGCATAAACTGGCTGCCAACGCTGGCATAGCTCACGCATTTTATTGACATTATTTCCCGCGGCTAAAGCCACAACGGAAAAGTGTTCGGGATTTTGAGCCACGACTTTTAATGTGCTTGCCCCAATTGAACCTGTGGCCCCGAGAATCGTTAACTTACGCATAGCAACAACCGTGAATTAAGATTGGGGTAAGACAGCTTAACCCAAGCATTAGAAAATGAAATACAGTAGAGCAAAAACAGGAAATGCAGCCGTCAGGCTATCGATACGATCCAAAACGCCACCATGCCCAGGAATAATATTACTGCTGTCTTTAATTCCTGAAACGCGCTTAAACATACTTTCGACCAGATCACCGAGCACAGAGATAATCACAGTCGCTAATGTAATACCGACCATCGACAGCGTGTTTGTAAACCGGATATCAAACCAATCAGCAGTAAACCACGCCACAATCAATGCCGTAATAATGCCACCAATCAACCCTTCAATGGTTTTATTTGGACTGACTGCTGGCGCCATTTTGTGCTTACCAAAACTTTTGCCCGCAAAATAAGCGCCACTGTCTGCAGCCCAAACAATTAAGCAGACAAATAGCACCAACTTAGCACCATGGTATGGCTCACTCAAAAAGGCTTCTGCGCGTAAAAAAAGTACGCTCCAGAAAAAAGGAAGTAGCGTAAGCACACCAAAGAGGTGCCTAAGTAGATTAGACTTTTCCCACCATGGGCGGGATTTTGGATAGGTAATAGCTAAAAAGCTAGAAAACAGCCACCAAGCAACCCCAATACTTAATATCACATAGTGATTCGAGTTCATGCTGGCTAGGCTAACGGCATCAGGGGAAATCAGTAGGTAACTTGCTCCACCAATGATAATGGCGGGTAACAGCGCCAGATACCTAGATGTCGAATCGATAAACTGCGTCCATTCCCATACACCGACGAGCGCCACAAGGGCCAAAACGGCCATAAATAGGGGGAGTGGCAGTTCAAAAATGCCCAGCATCACCAGTGGAGCTAATATGAGCGCCGTGATAATTCGTTGCTTCAAACTAATGGATCCTTTATCTCTGTTCCATCAATGCCTTAACCTGTTCCCCTGTGCAGCCAAAACGGCGTTCACGGTTAACAAACCAAGTCACTGCTTCAATTAAACTTTCTTCACCAAACTCAGGCCAGTAAATCGGTGTAAAGTACATCTCTGCATAGGCCAATTGCCACAACATAAAATTACTAATACGACATTCACCGCTGGTACGAATGAGCAAATCCACTTCAGGAATATCAGACATCGTTAGCGACTGTGTAATCAGCGTCTCGTCAATCTGATCAGGAGAAAGCTCACCGCTCGCCACTTTGACCGCGATAGAGCGCATTGCTTCTGTGATATCCCATTTTCCGCCATAGTTTGCGGCGATATTAACGACCATGCCACTGTTTGATGAGGTTAACTCTTCTGCCTGAGCGATTTTTGTTTGTAAGCGTGAGCTAAAACGTGTTTTATCACCAATGACTCTAAGACGCAGATTGTTCTTATGCAGCTTTTTTACTTCTGTGGATAGCACAGTAATAAATAACTCCATCAACACGCCCACTTCAGCTTCCGGACGCCGCCAATTTTCACTGCTAAAGGCAAACAAAGTAACGGCTTTAATACCCAATTTCGCTGCAGTAGAAATCGTTCTTCGGACCGCTGCTACACCATTCTTATGACCAAATACACGAGGTTTACCTTGCGCTTTAGCCCAACGGCCATTTCCGTCCATAATGATTGCGATGTGTTGGGGTAATACATCAGATGAGAGGGATGAGTTTTGCATAAGAAATTAATTGATTACCAAACTGATAGGGCAAAATAGCATAAAAAAACGCTGCACTGTGAGCACAGCGTTTTAGAAAGGCTAAAAAGAGCGAATTAAACTTCCATTAACTCTTTTTCTTTTGCAGCAAGAACTTCATCAATTCTCTTAATCGCTACATCGGTAAGTTTTTGAATCTCTTCTTGCGCTTTATGATCTTCGTCTTCAGAGATTTCTTTATCTTTCAGTAGAGCTTTTAAGTCGCCATTGGCATCACGACGAATGTTGCGAACCGCAACGCGACCACCTTCGGCTTCACCACGAACAATTTTCACCAAATTACGACGACGTTCTTCGGTCAGTGGTGGCAGTGGTACACGAATAACCGTACCTGCAGACATTGGGTTTAGACCCAAATCAGACATCAAAATCGCTTTTTCAACTTTTGGCGTCAACTCTTTATCAAAAACAGTGATCGCGAGAGTACGTGCATCTTCAGCTACAACGTTAGCGATTTGATTCAGCGGTGTCGAAGCACCATAGTAATCGACAGAAATGCCGGAGAGTAAACTTGGGTGAGCGCGACCAGTACGTACCTTAGAAAGGTTGTTTTTCAGGGCATCTACGCTCTTATCCATACGCTCTTGAGCGTCTTTCTTGATTTCGTTAATCACAAATATCACCTACTTGTTTTTTTGTTTTGGAGTGATTAGTCAGCGGTGCTAATTAGTGTACCTTCCGCTTCACCCATTACCACGCGACGTAGTGCGCCCGGTTTGTTCATATTAAATACGCGGATTGGCATTTTATGGTCACGCGCTAGCGTAAACGCGGCCAAGTCCATCACTTTTAGCTCTTTTTCAAGCACGGTTGTATAAGACAGCTTATCATACAGTTCTGCGTCTGGGTTTGCCACTGGGTCTGCACTAAATACGCCATCTACTTTTGTCGCTTTTAGAACCACATCCGCTTCAATTTCAATACCGCGCAAACAGGCAGCAGAATCGGTTGTGAAGAACGGGTTACCAGTACCCGCTGAGAAGATCACAACACGTCCTTGACGTAGTTGGCTGATAGCATCGGCCCAATTGTAATCGTCACACACACCTTTAAGAGGAATGGCAGACATCACGCGCGCATTCACATAAGCACGGTGCAAAGCATCACGCATTGCCAAACCATTCATTACGGTTGCCAGCATTCCCATGTGGTCGCCCACAACACGGTTCATGCCCGCTTCAGCAAGACCTGCGCCACGGAATAAGTTACCGCCGCCGATGACAACACCCACTTGAACACCCAGTTCAACCAGTTCTTTTACTTCCTGTGCCATGCGATCTAACACCGCAGGATCAATACCAAAACCTTCTTCGCCTTGTAGCGCTTCACCGCTAAGTTTTAACAGGATACGTTGATAGGCTGGTTTAGGGTTCGTAGTCATGGAGCTTACCTTCCAAATAGAGAGTTGTTAATTAACAGTCATGATTTAAAACTGAATACTGAATTCTAAATCATCACAATTAGTCTCAATATGCCATTCGTAAAAAGACCGCAGCCTTGGCTACGGTCTCTTTTTAGGCAAAATCGCTAGGATTAACCTTTTTGAACCATTGCAACTTCTTCAGCGAAGCTAAGTTCTTGAGCTTTCTCAATACCTTCACCAACTTCTAGACGTACGAAGTTAGTAACGGTTGCGCCTTTAGCTTTCAGCATTGCGCCAACAGTTTGAGAAGGATCCATGATGAACGCTTGACCAGTAAGTGATACCTCACCTGTGAACTTAGTCATGCGGCCTTCAACCATTTTCTCAGCAATTGCTGCTGGCTTGCCAGATTGCATTGCGATTTCGATTTGGATTTCACGCTCTTTAGCCACAACTTCTGCTGGTACATCTTCAGGGTTCACGTACTCAGGTTTTGCAGCAGCAACGTGCATTGCTACGTGTTTGATGGTCTCTTCATCCGCTTCACCAGCAACCACAACACCGATACGGTCGCCATGGCGGTATGAACCTACTTTAGCGCCTTCAATGTAATGAACGCGACGGATAGTGATGTTTTCACCAATTTTAGCAACAAGAGCAATACGTGCTTCTTCAAATTTAGCTTGAAGTGCTGCGATATCTAGACGCTCAGCAAGTGCAACAGCTAGAACTTCGTTAGCGAACGCTAGGAAGCTTGAGTCTTTTGCTACGAAGTCAGTTTGGCAGTTCACTTCTAGAAGTGCTGCAAAACCATCAGCTTCTTTAATTAGGATAGTACCTTCAGCTGCGATGTTACCTGCTTTTTTCGCTGCTTTAGCTGCGCCGCTTTTGCGCATGTTTTCAATTGCTAGTTCGATGTCAGCGTTTGCTTCTACAAGCGCTTTTTTACATTCCATCATACCTGCGCCAGTACGCTCGCGCAGTTCTTTTACTAGAGCAGCAGTTACAGTTGCCATTCTCTATTCCTCAGTTGATTCTGGTGGTAAAAATCAGGGGCCGATTGTTTGGCCCCTGATGCTAACTATAACTTGTTCAATGCATCAATCGTGTGACACATATAATCAAGTGTGACTCAGAGCCGCTATTATTCTGCTTCTACGAAACCGTCTTTTGCAGCAGCAAGTGCAGCTGCATCTTTGTTACGACCTTCGTTAACCGTTTCTGCAACAGCATTTAGGTAAAGCTGGATTGCACGGATTGCGTCGTCGTTACCAGGGATAATGTAGTCAACGCCATCTGGGTTAGAGTTAGTATCAACAACAGCGTAAACTGGGATACCTAGGTTGTTTGCTTCTTTAACTGCAATGTGCTCGTGATCTGCATCGATAACGAATAGTGCGTCAGGTAGACCGCCCATATCTTTGATACCACCAAGAGATTTCTCTAGCTTCTCCATTTCACGAGTACGCATTAGAGCTTCTTTCTTAGTTAGCTTATCAAAAGTGCCATCTGTTGCTTGAATTTCAAGCTCTTTTAGACGCTTAATTGACTGACGAACAGTTTTCCAGTTAGTTAGCATGCCGCCCAACCAGCGGTTGTTAACGTAGAATTGGTTGCTTGCGATAGCCGCTTCTTTAACAGCTTCAGATGCTGCGCGTTTAGTACCAACGAAAAGAACTTTACCTTTTTTCTCGCCAACTTTTTGTAGCTCAGCTAGAGCTTCGTTGAACATAGGAACAGTTTTTTCTAAGTTGATGATGTGAACACGGCTACGAGCACCAAAAATGAATGGCTTCATTTTTGGGTTCCAGTAACGAGTCTGGTGACCGAAGTGAACACCAGCTTTTAGCATGTCGCGCATTGATACAGTTGCCATTTAAAAATCCTCTATGGGGTTAGGCCTCCACATTCCCCATGTATCCGACCCCTAACATCTATTCGGTTGTTGCCGATAGTTTTATTGTTGGAGCACCCCGGAACACGTGTCGGAATGTGTGTGATTTAAAGATAATGTGTTTAGAAAGGAAGGTGGGCTTCGTCATTTCAGAAGAAAACGCACTTCGATTCCGGCGCGCTTTATACCATATTTAGCCCTTCTCTGGCTAGAAAAAAATACGACACATCATGGCCTAGGTAAGCTGTAGTTATGCAAACAATTCTTACTTACCGACAGGGATCCCTTGCGATTCATCCATGCACTGCTAGAATAACGCCCATTCGCACAGTTAAGTGCTTAAGAATTAATGCATAGAGAAAGCCGATGTCTGTAAAAATCAAAACTGCTGAAGAAATAGCCAAAATGCGCGTCGCGGGTAAACTGGCTGCCGATGTCCTTGAGATGATTGAACCGCATGTAAAAGTGGGCATCACCACTGAAGAACTTGACCAGATCTGCCACAAGTACATCACTGAAGTACAGCAAGCTATTCCAGCACCATTGAATTACCACGGTTTTCCTAAATCGATCTGTACCTCTATCAATCACATTGTTTGTCACGGCATTCCGGCAACTCAAGATACGCAGTATGGGCAATTACAGCGTCCAGCGGTACTGAAAGAGGGTGATATTCTGAACATTGATATCACAGTCATTAAAGATGGCTACCACGGTGATACCTCAAAGATGTTCTTTGTCGGTGAAGTGTCGCCAGCAGATAAGCGCCTATGTCTTGTTGCGCAAGAGTGTCTTTATATCGGCATGAAGAAGGTCAAACCCGGAGTTCAATTGGGTGAGATTGGTACTGCGATCGAAAAACACATTAAAACCAATAATAAAAATAACCCACGCCTTAAATTTTCGATTGTGAAAGATTATTGCGGCCACGGTATTGGCGCTCAATTTCATGAAGAACCACAAGTGGTTCACTATAAAAACGGCGACAGAACCGTACTGCGTGAAGGGATGATTTTCACTATCGAGCCCATGATTAATGCGGGTAAATTTGGTTGCCGCCTTGATGATGAAGACAATTGGACGGTTTACACCGCCGATGGCAAAAACTCAGCGCAGTGGGAACACACCATTTTGGTTACCGCCACTGGCTGTGAAGTGCTGACGCTGCGTGAAGAAGAAACCATTCCGCGTCTGATGCATAACGCCTAATTACATCGAACCAAAACCTTATCAATCAATATCCCTCTTGCAGGGATATTTTTTTATCTGCAGTGATTTGATACAGTCAGTCTACGTTGTGACATATCACTAGCATGGATTGCCGTTATGCCTTTTCAGTCTCCCCTCACCTTTACTGACACACAACTCACTATCGGCGAGCTTAAACAACAACTTGAACAGTTCACTCAGCATCAGAAACATCAATTTTTGCACCACCATCCGGTCAACGACTTGGTATTAGGCCGCTCTGAATATATGGATCAACTGCTCTACAGGTTATGGGAACATTATTCATTTTCGCAGGTTCCAGACATCAGTTTAGTGGCCGTCGGAGGCTATGGCCGCGGTGAACTTCATCCTCTTTCGGACATCGATATTCTGGTCGTCTCCAATCATACTTTACCCGCTGAACTCGGCAGTAAAATTAGCGAATTCATTACCTTGTTGTGGGATTTGCGTTTAGAAGTGGGTCATGCCGTGCGTACCGTGCAGCAGTGCGCTGAAATTGGCCGTGAAGATTTAACCGTCGCAACAAACTTACAAGAAGCTCGGTTATTATGTGGTAGCGAAGAGACATTTTATAAACTCAAGATGTTGATTCATTCCGAATCGTTTTGGCCAAGCGAAACCTTTTACCGCGCCAAAATTCAAGAGCAGCGCGACCGACACGCTCGTTACCATGACACCACTTATAACCTTGAACCCGATATCAAATCGACTCCTGGAGGCTTAAGGGACATTCATACTTTAAGCTGGGTGGCTAGACGCCACTTTGGTGCAACATCACTGCTTGAAATGAGTCGTTTTGGTTTTTTAACTGATGCTGAATATCGTGAGCTAGTAGAGTGCCAAGACTTTTTATGGCGCGTGCGCTTTGCGCTGCACATTGAATTAAAACGCTATGACAATCGGCTTATTTTTGCTCATCAAGCTCAAGTGGCAGAACATCTGGGCTTTACTGGTGAAGGGAATCGCGCAGTCGAGATGATGATGAAAGAGTTCTACCGTACGCTACGTCGTGTTGCGGAACTCAACAAAATGCTCCTGCGTCTGTTTGATCAAGCCATACTCAATAACGGCGAAGAAGCTGTGGCAGAAATTTTAGATGATGATTTTCAACGTCGTGGCAACTTAATAGAAGCTCGTAAACCCGCGCTTTTCCAAGCTCGCCCTGAAACGATCTTAGATATGTTTATTCATATCGCCAATGATTCCAGCATCGAAAGCGTCGCACCCACAACCATGCGCCAGTTGCGTACAGCCAGAAGGCGGCTCAATAAATTCCTGCACACCATTCCCGAAGCGCGTGAGAAATTCATGGCATTGGTACGTCACCCTAACGCACTACATCGTGCGTTCAGCCTGATGCATAAATTAGGCGTGCTCGCCGCTTATCTTCCCCAATGGAGCCAAATTGTTGGACAAATGCAGTTCGACCTATTCCATGTTTATACGGTCGATGAACACAGCATTCGTCTTCTCAAACACATCAATACCTTTAGCTACGCACAAAATCACGATAAACACCCCATCTGTTGCGAAGTTTACCCACGTCTCCAGAAAAAGGAGATGCTGATTCTGGCCGCTATTTTTCACGACATTGCCAAAGGGCGTGGCGGCGATCACTCTGAAATCGGTGCGGTAGAAGCCTATGATTTTTGTATTGAACACGGTTTATCAAAGCCTGAAGCAAAATTAGTCTCTTGGCTGGTACAAAACCACCTCTTGATGTCGGTAACGGCGCAAAGACGCGACATTTACGACCCAGATGTCATTACCGAATTTGCCAAAAAAGTGCGCGATGAAGAGTATCTCGAACATCTTGTTTGCCTGACTGTCGCGGACATCTGCGCTACTAACCCTGAGCTTTGGAACAGTTGGAAACGCACCTTGCTGGCAGAGCTATATCACTCAACACAGCGGGCACTTAGGCGTGGGCTTGAAAACCCGGTAGATGTGCGCGATCGCATTCGCCACAACCAACAAATGGCATCCGCATTGCTTCGTAAAGAAGGCTACAGCGCACGCGAAATTGAAGTGCTTTGGCAACGCTTTAAAGCCGATTACTTTTTGCGTCACACTCACAAGCAGATCGCTTGGCATTGTGAGCACCTACTCAAACATAGCGACCCAAGCCAACCGCTGATCCTGATGAGCAAAAAAGCCACTCGTGGCGGCACTGAATTGTTTGTTTACACTAAAGATCAACCCGCCCTCTTTGCGACTGTGGTTGCTGAACTGGACCGCCGAAATCTCAATGTTCATGATGCGCAGATCATGTCGAGTAAAGATGGCTACGTCCTTGATACCTTCATGGTACTGGATCAAAACGGCCATGCAATTGACGAAGAGTGTCACCCATCGTTGATCAAACACCTACTCAGTGGGCTAGAAACGGGTTGGCAGAACAAACTGAAATTGCGCCGCACGCCACGTAACTTGCAACATTTTAAAGTCAAAACTAAAGTCGATTTTTTACCCACCAAAAGCAATAAACGAACCTTAATGGAATTAGTCGCACTTGATACTCCGGGACTGCTAGCAACGGTCGGAGCCACATTTGCTGACTTAAACATTAACCTGCATGGTGCAAAAATCACCACCATTGGCGAACGAGCAGAAGACTTGTTTATTCTCACCGGTTCACAAGGCGGAAAATTGAGTGAAGAAGAAGAGTGCACGTTACGTGAAATGCTGATTAAAAATGTTTCTGAACTCGCGCCAAATTAAACGGAAAAGGAAAGCGATCTGGTCCACAACTTGAACCATTGATATCACGATGAACTATCTCGGGCGAGCATGGACTGCTACATTGAAATGGTTCATTGATGTGTCACAAAATACAATAGAGGTTGCCTATGTATCCCTACCTCACCGGTTTAGGCATTCAAGATCCTAAACAGATTGAGCGCTATTCACTTCGTCAAGAAGCCCATAAAGATGTGTTGAAGATTTACTTTCATAAGCAGAAAGGCGAGCTGTTCGCTAAAAGCGTGAAATTTAAATACCCTCGACAAGTAAAAAATGTATTGGTCGATAGCGGCAGCCATCAATACAAAGAGGTGACGGAGATTAACCGTAATTTAACCTTGGTAATTGATGAACTAAATAAAATCACTAAGCCGATTCCTATGAGTGATCTCGATCTGAAGCAAAAAATATTGACTGACTTGCGCCATTTGGAAAAAGTGGTCACGAGCAAAATCGCTGAAATTGAAGCTGACTTAGAGAAGCTAAAATAGTCTCAAGACGGTAAAGTAACTTTAGATACCCAGAACATCGAATAACCCTGTTTCAGATAACTCTTCACTGACAAAAAAGGTTCCCAAAGGAACCTTTTTTATTACTAAGTATAAGCCGTCAATCAATATTGAACGCTGACCATGTTATAACCAACCCGCCCAAAAGCCGACCCAATACAGCGCAATCGCGGATACAACACCTGCCACGATATCATCGAGCATAATCCCCAAACCACCATGCACTCGTTTATCTAACCAACTGATCGGCCACGGTTTGAGCATATCGAAAAAGCGAAACAGCACGAATCCAGCCACCAGCCATTTCCAATCTAAACTGGGCAATTCAAACAGTGGCACGACTAGCATTGTTATCCAAAAACCGGCAAATTCATCCCACACAATCGAACCGTGGTCATGCACTTTCATGTCGTCAGAAGTCACTTGGCAAATTTTCACGCCCACCAAGCAAGCCAGCACAACCACGGCACAATACACTGTGATAGGTAGCTGCACTAACAGCAAATAAAAAGGCACTGAGGCAAGCGTTCCCATTGTGCCGGGCACGATAGGCGATAGGCCACTGCCAAAACCCGTGGCCAAAAGATGCCAAGGGTTCTTTAATGAGATTAATGCGATAGGGTTTGTCATCCGTTCACCTTAAAATGATCATAGCCGCTTAACTGCCAATTGAGTTTTTTTCCTTGATGCTGGAGCTCAAAAATACCCTGTGGGCGAATTTGGCCAATGCAACTCACCTTACAACCGCAATGAGCAAGCGCACTTTCGATGGAACCTCGGTTATGCTCTGGAACAGTGAAACACAACTCATACTCTTCACCGCTGGTTAGTGCATATTGCTGTGCTATTTGTCTCTCGCCCACAAACTGCAACAGCTCTTGCGAAATAGGCAACGCACCGACATCTAAACTCACCCCAACATTTGAACGATGCAAAATATGCTTGAGATCAGACACCAAACCATCGGAAATATCAATTGCAGAAGAAGCCAAATGAAGCAATGCTTGGCCAGCAAGAATTCTTGGCGTTGAGAGATAGTGACGCTTTTCAAGCTCTTGGGCAAAAGGTTTATGGCGTAAGTTTGGGTCAAGAATCACATCGAGCCCTGCTTGGCTATCACCAAGCTCGCCAGTGACGTAAACCCAATCTCCCACTTTGGCTCCACTGCGCAGCAGCGCCAATTCTTGTGGCACAAAACCTTGTACTGTCAAGGTAATGCTCAGTGGTCCTTTGGTTGTATCTCCACCAATTAGCTGAATATTGTAGTAATTCGCAAGTTCGAAAAAAGCATCACAAAAGGGTTTTAGCCATGCTTCATCGACACTAGGTAGAGTGAGTGCGAGCGATACCCAAGCAGGCGTTGCCCCCATCGCAGCCAGATCACTGATGTTAGATGACAATGCTTTATGAGCCACCCAAGCCGGATTCGCATCGGTTAAAAAATGAGTGCCTGCGACTAAGGTGTCGGTACTGATGGCGATCCGAACATTTTCTGGTGCTTTGACCAATGCACAATCATCTCCTAGAGCAAGAGAGACATCTTTACGTTGTGACTGACGGTTAGAGAAATAGGTATCGATTAAATTGAATTCACCGAACATAAAAAATTCCCTGCCCTGAGTTTTTATTATGTACATCATTTCTCATCGCTTAGGGCTTTCGCGGAGAAAGATCCGTCATAAAAAAGGTCAGCGAATGCTGACCTTTTATTTTAAAACGACTTATTATTTTTTGCGTACATGTGGGGCGGCTTTATCAAGCACGCCATTCACAAATTTATGGCTATCTTCAGCAGCAAATACCTTTGCTAACTCAATCGCCTCATTGATGACCACTTTATATGGCACATCATCGCGACGAGTCATTTCGTACATGGCTAAACGAAGTAACGCCAATTCCATCATGTCTAAGTCTTGCATTGGACGAGACACGAAAGGACGCAATTTGCTATCTAGCTCTGTGTGGCTTAGCACTACACCCGTGAGTAGATCACGGAAATATGCAACGTCGGTTTCTGGAGCCGCTAACGCTGGCTCAGCAGCATGATGCTCTTCTTCATCATACTTACCACCCGAGAGGAATTGCTCTTCGATAGTGGCAACATTTTCTTTTGTAATTTGCCAAGAATAAATTGCTTGTAGCGCAAATTGACGTGCATTACGACGTGCGGCTGGTTTCACACTGGCCCCCATTAGGAATCGATTTCTGAAAGAACGTTAATCATCTCAAGCGCGCTTAGTGCAGCTTCTGCACCTTTGTTACCAGCCTTGGTTCCCGCGCGTTCAATGGCTTGATCGATGGTATCAACAGTTAGAACACCAAATGCCACTGGAAGGCTGTATTCCAGAGACACTTGCGCCAAACCTTTATTGCATTCACTGCACACATAATCAAAGTGTGGCGTACCGCCACGAATCACAGTGCCAAGAGACACGATAGCGTCGTATTTACCCGTTTTTGCTACGCGTTGAGCAGTAAGAGGTAATTCGACAGCACCAGGGCAGCGAACAACAGTAATATTGTCATCGCTAACTTGTCCGTGACGCTTTAAAGTATCGATTGCACCAGAAAGCAGGCTTTCGTTAATAAAACTGTTGAAACGAGAAATAACGATAGCAATTTTTGCATTTGGTGCGGGGAAACCACCCTCGATCACTTTCATAAGCCTTCCTTTAACTATATACACAAGTGAGAATCGCCGGATTCTAGCACAATTTTGTGAGCAATATCTAATGGAAATTCGGCTTAGACGGCAAACCAAGCGGCTAATCAGCGAAATAATAAAGGAAGCGTTGGGCTTCCTTTATTGGTTTTATTACGGTGTATTTTTAAATGTGACGTTAGGTTCTAAGCGCTAAAACGAGATGACGTTATTGGCAAACATACTCAGTCACATTCAAGCCGAAACCGCCTAAAGCGTGATACTTTTTATTGGCTGAAGAGAGTAAACGCATGTCACGAACACCTAAATCCGCCAGAATTTGTGAACCAATCCCCACACGGCGTGAAGTACCTTGTTTTTTCGCTAAAGTAGGCGCTTGGCCTTTGTCTTGTTGCTCAAACATTTTAACGCGATGGATCAATAAGTCGCTCGACTCTTCATTACCTAAAATGACCAATACGCCGCCCTCTTGGCCGATACGCTGCATCGCTTTATCTAAAGTCCAACTGCGTTCAGCATTGCGATCACTGCGCAGCAAATCGGTAAAGGTATCGTGCAGATGAACTCGCACCAATGGCGCTTGACCATCCAATGTTCCTTTTTGCAATGCGTAATGGATCTGATTATCAATCACGTCGCGGTAAGTGATCAGTTCAAATTCACCGTATTCTGTCGGCAACTTGCACTGTGCAACACGCTCAATGGTCGTTTCTGTGTTATTACGATATTCAATCAGATCAGCAATCGTACCGAGTTTTAAACCATGTTGCTCGGCAAACACTTCAAGATCAGGGCGACGCGCCATGGTGCCATCATCATTTAAAATTTCGACGATCACAGAGGCGGGCTCTAATCCCGCAAGGCGCGCCAAATCACAACCGGCTTCCGTATGCCCAGCGCGAGTTAAAACGCCCCCCTCTTGCGCAGCCAGTGGGAAAATGTGCCCAGGTTGCACTAAGTCTGAAGCTTTCGCCTCTTTCGCCACCGCAGCTTGTACCGTCACGGCGCGATCGGCCGCTGAAATGCCGGTGGTTACGCCTTCGGCCGCTTCAATCGAGACGGTAAAATTGGTGGTGTATTGAGCATTATTATCCTGCACCATAGGAGCCAAGCCTAAACGCTGACAACGAGCTTTAGTCATGGTTAAGCAGATCAGGCCACGACCAAATTTAGCCATAAAATTAATCGCTTCAGGAGTAACGTGCTCGGCGGCCATGATCAAGTCACCTTCGTTCTCACGATCTTCGTCATCCATTAAAATGACCATTTTCCCAAGACGAATATCTTCAATGATCTCTTGCGGGGTACTTATTGGCATACTCTATTTTCCTATCGCTGAACTATTTTCCGCACAGTCCCTGACTTAGATTTATCCACGACCGTGGTGGCATGGGACAATACGCGGTTTACGCAAAACCATTTTGTTGTAAAAATGCTAAGCTAATTTTCGACTCTGGTGTCTCTTCATCTTGCTGGTTTTGCAGCAAACGCTCCATATAACGCGCGAGCACATCCACTTCCAAATTCACTTTACGCCCAACATGAAACGCATCAATGGTCGTTTCGGCAGAAGTGTGAGGCACTATGGTCAGCTTAAAGGCATTCTTTCTTAAATCATTCACAGTGAGGCTGATACCATCTACTGTAATTGAGCCTTTTTCAGCCACGTATTTATTCAATGCCGGTGGGATCGCTACCCAAAACTCTATCGAACGACCAACAGGATTTCGTTCAATGATTTCACCAACACAGTCAACGTGCCCAGAAACAATGTGTCCACCAAAACGAGTGGTCGGCAACATGGCTTTTTCTAGGTTGACCTTGTCACCAACTTGATAGTGAGCAAACCCGGTTTTGTTGAGCGTTTCTAGTGAGAGATCCGCTGTATATTGAGTGCTGTTATAATCTACCACGGTCAAACAGACACCATTTGTGGCAATACTGTCACCAAGTTTGACATCGCTCATATCAAGATGACCGACTTTCACGGTCACGCTGATGTCTTCACCTTTGGGCGTAATCGCGGCAAGTGTACCTACCGCCTCGATAATTCCTGTAAACATGCTATTTATCTTTTATTTTAGGTACGGCAATGATCCGAATATCCGGCCCAACTTGTCGTACATCTTTGATGATTAACTCTAGCGTATCCGCCATGGAAGATAGCCCCAAAGCACCAAATAGCCCCCGACCATCACTACCCATGATTTTAGGCGCTAAGTACAAAATGATCTCATCGACCAATTGGGCTTGGATCAGTGAACGAGCCAGTGTGGCACCAGCTTCTACCCAGAGATGATTCATTTGTGACTGCTCAGCTAAATAAGCTAAGGTATCCGCTAACTCAAATTGTGTCTGGTTGCTATTGAGCAATGACGTATGTTCAGTGCCAAGCACCAATACTTCACCGGAATGTTGATACAGCTTTAGACCATCATGGAGTTGGTTTTGCCTGTCAAGAATGACTCGCACTGGTTGGCGTAACTGATGTTGTGGGTAGTTCACTTGCACTGATGGAGGCAGTTCATCCCAACGCACAGTCAATGAAGCATCATCTTCAATCACTGTTTTGCTGGTCGATAAAATCCCACCCGCTTTGGCGCGAAATTTTTGCACATCTCGCCGCGCGGCCGCTGAAGTGATCCATTGACTCTGACCATTATTGAGTGCCGTTTGTCCATCAAGACTTGCGGCCATTTTCAATTGGACAAAGGGCATCCCACTTGTCATGCGTTTAATAAAACCCGGATTGAGCGCGATGGCATCCGCTTCTAACAAACCGACTTCGACTTCAATCCCAGCGTCACGCAGCATTTGAATACCACGCCCAGCGACTTGAGGATTCGGATCTTGCATTGCGCAAATCACTTTCGCCACTTTGGCGTTAATCAAGCCTTCAGCGCAAGGCGGTGTACGGCCATGATGCGAGCAAGGCTCTAAAGTGACATAAGCGGTAGCGCCTTGCGCTTGCTCGTTTGCCATGCGTAAGGCGTGCACTTCGGCATGCGGCTCACCAGCACGAACATGAAAACCTTCACCAACAATCTGCTCACCTTGAGTGATCACGCAGCCGACATTGGGGTTAGGTTGAGTGGTAAAAACGCCACCTTTGGCAAGCTCAATGGCTCGCGACATCATTTGATAATCAAAAGGAGTAAACATAAGCGATTAATCTTCCAGCTTCGCGATTTCTTCACCAAACTCACGAATATCTTCAAAACTACGATACACGGAGGCAAAGCGGATGTAAGCGACTTTATCGAGTACTTTGAGCTGCTCCATCACCAAGTTACCAATCATTTTACTTGGGACTTCTCGCTCACCAGTAGCTCGCAACTGAGATTTAATCATACTGATTGCAAGCTCAATCGCATCGGCGCTGACGGGGCGTTTTTCTAATGCTCGCTGTATACCACCGACCATTTTATCTTCGTTAAACGGTTCACGATTTCCATTTGATTTGATGACTCTTGGCATCAAGAGCTCGGCCGATTCAAACGTGGTAAAACGTTCATTACATGCCAAACATTGACGGCGACGGCGCACTTGATGGCCATCAGCGACAAGACGAGAATCAATCACTTTGGTATCGTTCTCTGAACAAAAAGGACAATGCATATCACCTCCATAGCAATGAGCATCAGTGTACCGGAATTAGTACGCAAGTTGAACGCAAAAGGGGCATCAGCCCCTTTTCAATCTCTATTTTGTTAACAACCACACTTTGCGTTATCCATAACGAAAAGAACTCAACGACGTGATAAGTAATTGGCTTTGCCAACCCACTTGTAACTGGTCAACTCTTCTAAGCCCATCGGCCCGCGAGCGTGCAATTTTTGGGTCGAAACGGCCACTTCAGCACCTAAACCAAATTGAGCCCCATCGGTAAAACGCGTCGAAGCATTGACATACACTGCAGCAGAGCCCGCGGAATTAATAAACAGCTCTGCATTAAATAGGTCATTTGTCATGATCGCATCCGAATGGCTTGCATTGTGTTCACGCATATGTTCAATCGCTTGCTGCACGTCATCGACCACTTTGACGCCCAAAGTGTAACTTAGCCATTCGGTGTCAAAATCGCCTTCAACGGCCTCTCTCAACTGTTTCGCATGGCTCATGCAGGTTTGGGCTTTTGGCTCTACAACGAAGGTCACTTGATCATTAAGTCGTAGCACCAGTTTTGCCAAAAATTCACTGGCAATCGCTTGATGAACCAGCAAAGTATCCAGTGCGTTGCACGCAGAAGGGCGCTGAATTTTGGCGTTTTCAATTACCTCGACTGATTTGTCCAGATCCGCCGATTGGTCAACAAAAATATGGCTAATGCCAAAACCACCAATAATCACTGGAATGGTGCTGTTTTCTTTGCACATTTTATGTAGGCTAGCGCCGCCGCGCGGAATGATCATATCAACATATTCATCCAGCTTGAGCAGCTGTGAAACCAGTTCGCGATCCGGTTTTTCAATATACTGCACCGCAGCCGCTGGTAGTTGTGCTTTTTCTAGCGCCGATTGAATAACGTTGACTAGCGCCATATTGGAGAAAAAGGTCTCTTTCCCTCCCCGTAAAATACTGGCGTTACCCGTTTTTAAACACAATGCTGCAATATCAATGGTTACATTCGGACGCGCTTCATAAATAACGCCCACCACACCTAACGGTACTCGGCGGCGAGACAATGACAATCCGTTTTCAAGCACTCGGCTATCGATTTCACTACCGACAGGGTCATTGAGATTAATCACATTACGCACGTCATTAGCAATGGCTTGCAGGCGTGATTCATTGAGCAATAGGCGATCAAGCATGGCATCGTTCAACCCGGCTTGGCGGGCCAGTTCGATATCTTGAGCATTCGCTTTTAAAATCGCGACGCTCTGCGCCTCCAGTTCATCGGCAATGATCGCTAATGCATTGTTTTTTTGTGTCGTTGAAACGGTAGCGAGCTGGAAAGCGGCCTGTTTGGCGGCTTTACCCATTATGGTTAAATCCACTTTCTTTTCCTTACTATTCTTGGATCACAACAAGATCATCGCGATGAATGACTTCTGAGCCATAATCGTAACCTAAAATGCCTCCGATATCTTTGCTGTGTTTGCCCGCGATTTTGGCTAAGTCTTGGCTGGAATAAGCGGCGATGCCACGGGCAATTAATACGCCTTGTTTATCGGTTACTCGCGCCACTTCACCACGTGCAAAAGTACCACTGACATTCACTACCCCTTTCGCTAATAAGCTACTGCCATTCGCGACTACAGCGTTGACGGCTCCGCCATCAATGACAATGTCACCAGAAGCGGCAGGACCCGCTAAAATCCAGCGTTTGCGGTTTTCTAACGCTTCGGTACATGGCAAGAAACGGGTGCCTTGTGGCGCATCACTTAAAGAGTCAAAAATAACGTTGCTGGCACGCCCTGCGGCGATAATGACTTCAATCCCTGCACGACGAGCAATATCAGCGGCCTGAAGCTTAGTTGCCATACCTCCGGTGCCAAGCGTGGTACCACTACCCCCAGCGATTTTACGCAAGGTATCATCAATGGTTTTGACTTCTTTAATCAGTTCAGCGTTAGGATCTTTACGCGGGTCTGCGGTGAAGAGCCCTTTTTGATCAGTGAGCAGCAATAGTTTATCGGCACCACATAAGATACCGACCAAGGCTGACAAATTGTCGTTGTCGCCCACTTTGATTTCACTGGTTGCCACTGCATCGTTTTCGTTGACCACAGGAATAATATCGTGCTCGACCAAAGCATTAATGGTATCTCGCGCATTCAAAAAACGCTCACGATCTTCTAGATCGGCACGAGTCAGTAGCATTTGACCTATTTTAATCCCATAGATGGCAAAAAGAGATTCCCATGCTTGAATCAGTTGACTCTGCCCAACCGCAGCAAGCAACTGTTTGCTAGCCATTGCGTTGGGGAGTGCGGGGTAACCTAAGTGTTCTCGACCAGCGGCAATTGCGCCCGACGATACAATCACCACTGAGTGGCCTTGCTTTTTCAGTTCAGCACATTGACGGACAAGCTCAACCATATGAGCTCTATCTAACGCCAAAGTACCACCGGTTAATACACTGGTTCCTAGCTTCACAACGATTGTTTGAAGTTGCACCGCTTTTCCGCTTTGTTGATTCGTTGTCATGATTTCTTCTGAAATGGAAAACACATAAGAGCTGATGTTTTAGCAATCAAAGCAATAATTCACAAGTAGAAAAGGTGCTAAAAAGCACCTTTTTCATCACGAGGATAAGGGGATAACGAAAATCAGACGAATTCAGCGGAATCTTGTGCAATCTCAACACTCAATTCAAAGCGCTCATAGAGACTCGCTACCAGTTTGGCATGAAACTCTTCTTGGGTACGTTTGACTTCAGAAAATACGGATTTAGGAATCGCGTCGGCATCCCACGTGCCAGCTAAGTTGTAACGTCCTGTATGATACTTAGCCTCAAACCCTGATTCTTTCTTAGTAAGTTCCAGCCACCAGCCCCAAAACTCTCGTTTTTCTGGGGATTTTTTGTCATTAACGCAAGACGCAAGGCAATCAAATAAGTAGTGATCCTCACGACATTGGCCTTCTCGTAAATAAGGTCCAATAGCTTTTAAAGCAGACAATAAGCGATAATGAGTCGGGGTGTGGGTCATTTCTGACATATTGACTCTCCATTTCAATGTTAAGAACGATCATTATTTTTATTAATCATATGCTTGTTACCGCATACCAATATCATGCTTAACTAATTTAGTAGAAAAGTCACCTAAATAGCTCATCTTCTAACCACTTTATCGCTAAATCGAGGGATTGCTCATATCCTTGTGTAATTGTTTTGCTTTTTATCTGTTTCGCTTTGCCATATTCACTAAAAATTGCAACTAATTGATTATCTGAATAGGGTGAAATGGGATCACCTTCTAATCCTAAAGCCAAAATCGGAACTTTAGTTCGCCTACTGGTTAAAAAACCTTGCACTTTCAGTGACCACGCTCGCATCAACCCAGCAAGGCTATTAATATCCACCACGTCTTTACCTAAACGAGACGCCAGCACATCAATATACATTTTGGGCATTTTTTTCAATTTTTCTGGCGAAGCTAAAATATCGTGGATAGGTGCCCCTAATGAAACACAAGCCTTGATTTTATCTTGCTCTAGAAAAGAGAGCCTGATCATAGAGTTACCACCAAATCGAAATCCAACAAGCCCCACTTTTCGATGATCAACCCAAGGCAAGCTTTCCAGTTCATTGAGTACGGCTTGATGCAGACATGAAGAATCTTCAGTTAAAGGCCAATGGGAGCTATGACCTATAGAGGGCATATCAATGGTTAACATCGCAATATCTCTAGGCGCGAGATAATCTCTAAACAAACGCCACATATCCGTCTGCAAACTGTCTAAACCGGCGCTAACCAAAACGACCGGATGAGGCCTATCGGTATTGGGCAAATGCAAATTAGCGACTATTTTTTTGTTCTTATAGGGTACTTCAACTTGCTTAATCACATAACGAGTCAATTTGGCCGCTTCGTTATAAGCGCTGTTTGACAGTATCTGCGCCTGCAAGGATAAATTATCATTTTTTAGATGCGGATAACCAGCAATGCTAAAGCAGAGCGACGCGGAAAAAAGTTCATTGGCTGCCTCTTCGTCTTGCTTGTCATTAGCGCGCTTTTGGTGACGCATCCCCAGCTTAGTCCACTCGTATGCCCAGTTACCACTGTGATAGCCCATAACCGTATCTAACCAATCCGCTTCGGTTCGCGAATGTTTCGAAGAGGCAATGCGGGCGAGAACTTCTTCTTGCTCTACAGGATCAACACCTTGCCATATCCACTGTAAACGCCTGAGATTTCGATACCAAACGTACCCTTCTTGTTGTTTTTTAAGATCCAAAATTTCTTGGCTACTTGGCATATAGCGAATTAATGCCGAGGTTTCTTGAGCTTGCTTGTGTTTCTGGAACAAGGTTTCAGAAAGATTTTGGCTGTTAGATTCAGACATAAGTCGATTCAATTGAGAGCGGTGCTCTAATAGTAATAAAAAAAATGGCCCGATAAAGGGCCATTTTCAAATAAACGCAAGAAAAGCATTACTTTTGTTTACGGTTAATCGGTTCTGCGTATTGAATCGTCATATCCCATGGCTGCTCAATCCACGTATCTTGAGCAATATCCACAACATAATCATCTAACAAGCTTACGCCAGAAGGCTTCGCACACACCGCAATCAATTTCGCTTTAGGATACATTTCACGTAGCTTACGTGCGGTATCACCACTATCGACCAAATCTTCAACAATTAAGAAACCTTCGCCGTCACCTTCAGGTGCTTTGATCACTGTCATGTCACGCTGGTGATCATGATCGTAACTTGAAATGCAAATCGTATCGACATGGCGAATACCTAATTCTCGCGCCAATATGGCACCAGGAACCAGACCACCACGGCTCACTGCCCAAATACCTTTCCATTGCTCTGCAGGCATCTGTTTTTCTGCCAATTGACGACAGTAAGTCTGCATGTTGTCCCAAGTGATAACGAATTTATTGCTCATTGTTGTAAACCTAATTATTTAAATAATCTGTGTCGTTCATTACATTGCAGAGGCGATATACTTAAAGATGAAGATGGCTGACATCACCCACACACTCATCGATACACTGCGCCCTTTGCCACTAAATAGTTTGATAGCCGCATAAGCAATGAAACCAAGAGAAATACCTTCTGCGATAGAGAATGTCAGCGGCATTAATAAACAGGTAACGACGACAGGAGCCGCTTCTGTTAAATCGCGCCAATCAATACTGACCAAACCAGAAAGCATCAAAATTGCCACGTAAAATAATGCACCAGACGTAGCGTACGCAGGGATCATTCCAGCTAATGGCGAGAAGAATAATGCAAGTAAGAACAAAATGCCAACAACGACTGCAGTCAGCCCTGTGCGCCCGCCAGCAGCAACACCCGCCACACTTTCAATGTAAGAGGTTGTGTTTGATGTACCTAGCAGGGCACCGACTGACGTAGCGGTAGAATCGGCAAGCAATGCTTTATTTAGACGTGGAATTTTACCATCTTTACCAATCAAATCTGCTTTTTGCGCCACGCCAACTAAGGTGCCAGCCGTGTCAAATAGATCGACAAACAGAAACGCAAACACCACTGAGATCATACCCACTTCAAAAATGGCGGAGAAATCAAGCTGCAAAAAAGTTGGCGCAATACTTGGTGGTGCCGACATAATGCCATGCCACTGAACGTCACCAAACACTAAACCAAGGCCAGTAACCGCAAGAATCGCGATCATTACGGCACCCTTTAAACCACGATGAACCAAAGCAATCGTCAGGAAGAAACCTATCGCACCGAGCACAGCAGGAAGAGAAGTAATTGCGCCGACAGAAACCAAAGTTGCAGGGTTATCAACCACAATACCTGCATTTTTTAGGGCAATAAAGGCAAGAAAAAGTCCAATACCGGCCGAGATCCCCGTTCGTAATGACATCGGGATCGAACCGATGATCCACTCACGGATTTTAAAGATACTAAGAAAAATGAACAGCACACCAGAAACGAATACCGCCGCCAGCGCAACTTGCCATGTATATCCCATGCCGAGCACAACGGCGTAAGTAAAAAATGCGTTTAACCCCATACCCGGAGCCTGCGCAATTGGGTAGTTGGCGACAAAGCCCATGATGAAACAGCCAATAGCCGCCGCAAGACACGTAGCAACAAATACTGCACCACGGTCCATGCCGGCATCCGCTAAGATCGCAGGGTTAACAAAGATAATGTATGCCATCGTGAGAAATGTCGTTATTCCTGCGATAACCTCAGTGCGCACGTTTGTGCCATATTCACTAAGTTTAAATAGCCTTTCGAGCATGATCGAGTCCTATAAGGGTAAAAAGTAAACGGTTGCGTAATCGATTGGCTGTGGATTATAGAGAGATCAGATCACAAATTCCAGATAGAATTAAGGCTGTAATATGCTTTTATTAATGGCTTATGAACCTAGTCGCGCTTCATTTCTTCAAAAAGAAAAAGCGGATTTCCATATCGTGTTGCCGTTGAGCCGTAGCCGTAAAGGAAGTGCTGAACATTGAGATAAAAAAACGCCACCTCATCTGAGGTGGCGGCGAATCATTTTAGCCAAACTGACTACAAAAAAATTCCAATATCTAGGGGGTGAACATACAGTTCAAATAACATGCTTAAAGTCTTAATAACCAAAGCTTGTTGGGTAAGCAAAGTTGCCAGTGTAAACAGACTTGTTTGTCCAGAACATTGCTGATGGTAAACCTTTCATAACTATCACCTTATAAAATCAATTGAACATAAATTTGATTTCTCGGTTCCATGGAGGCGATAAACGGACTCATCCTTTGAGCATTTTTTCTTCGCTTTCGAAGTTGGTTACAAATATACCACCAAGAAATTAAATTACAATATTTAGCGTGATAAAAATCACATAATTTTATTTTAATGATCTGCATCAACAGATTTAGGTAATTAAATTACACAAATATCAGCAAAAAATGATTATTAGGCGGTAAGGGGAAGAATCTCATCGCCGATTGTGTCATCTCTTCTATACGCTACAGTCGATTTAATGTGACACCAATAAAACAATTCTCAAGCGGTGAGGCTACTCGCTGATTGTCGAGAGTGGTATGCTGTCCACCACTACAAGTCATGCTCAGATCTAGTCGATATCGCTACCAAAGAAACATTTCGCCTGTTCATGATCTGGCAAGCTCGAATAAAAGGAGTATTCCGTGTCTGAGTTCTATTCTGAAATCAGTAAATTGTCATCGGCACCCGTATGGCAATTTTTCGATAAAATCTGTTCCATTCCTCACCCGTCTAAGCATGAAGAAGCCTTAGCCCAACACATCATCCAGTGGGCGACAGAGCAGGGTTTAGCGGTACGCCGAGATCCAACCGGCAACGTTTTCATAAAAAAACCAGCGACAGCTGGCATGGAACATAAGAAAGGTGTGGTTCTACAAGCTCATATTGATATGGTGCCGCAAAAAAACGAAGACACGCAGCACGACTTTGCTAAGGATCCTATCCAACCGTATATCGATGGCGAATGGGTAACAGCCAAAGGAACCACTTTAGGTGCCGATAACGGTATGGGTATGGCAGCATGTTTGGCTGTTCTCGCGTCAAAAGAGCTCAAGCACGGTCCTATTGAGGTGTTGCTGACGATTGATGAAGAAGCGGGTATGACAGGTGCTTTCGGCCTTGAAGCGGGTTGGTTAGAAGGAGAGATCCTGCTCAATACTGATTCAGAACAAGAGGGCGAAGTATATATGGGCTGTGCTGGTGGTATTGATGGCGCAATGACTTTTAATATCCAACGACAAGCCATGCCTGCTGGTTACGTAACACATCAATTGATTTTGAAAGGGTTAAAAGGAGGTCACTCTGGGTGTGACGTCCATACTGGCCGTGGGAATGCTAACAAGCTACTGGCTCGCTTTCTTGCTAGTCACGCACAAGAACTTGATTTACGTTTGATCGAGTTTCGCGGTGGTAGCCTACGTAACGCCATTCCTCGAGAAGCGTTTGTCACCGTGGCCATTCCTGCCGAAAATGGGGTAAAACTGGATGAGCTATTTAGCACCTATACCCAGCTAGTGAAAGAAGAGCTTGGACGCGTCGAAACGGGAATTGTCACTTTCAACAACCCGCAAGACAATGCGGAAAATGTCTTCGCTCTTGTTGATCAACAACGTTTTATTGCCGCATTAAATGCGTGTCCAAACGGTGTGATCCGGATGAGCGATGAAATTGAAGGCGTGGTTGAAACCTCATTGAACGTCGGTGTGATTACCACACAAGAAAACTCTGTGACTGTGTTATGCCTTATTCGTTCTCTGATTGATTCAGGTCGCCAACAGGTTGAAAGCATGCTCAAATCCGTTGCTGAGCTAGCGAATGCGGAAATTGCCTTTACTGGTGCTTATCCGGGCTGGAAACCAGATGCCGATTCAGAGATCATGGCTATTTTCAGAGACATGTACCAAGGTATTTACGGTCATAAACCGAATATCATGGTGATCCATGCTGGTCTAGAATGTGGTCTTTTCAAAAAACCGTACCCAGAAATGGATATGGTTTCGTTTGGCCCAACCATTAAATTCCCTCACTCACCGGATGAGAAAGTGAAGATCGACACAGTCGACCTTTTCTGGGAGCAAATGGTTGCCCTACTAGAGCATATTCCAGCGAAAGTTTAACCCACTCTGATGTCGAATTCTTCAACCAGCGTGTAATAGCAAGTTGATGAATATCTTGCTTTGACAGCGGAATTCGGCATCAATCCTTACCTCTTTTTCTATCAATTAATTTTATCGATAAGGCAAATTAATTTCATTAGCGCACATTTTTTGTGACTGCTAGAGTTCGCCCCCTTGAAGTTCCTAGAGTTATTCAGCACACTCTCTTCAAGCGATAACACCATTTAAAAGTTGTATCGGGGATGCGGCTACTCCTTAGCGGCGTCTTACATTCTCCAAAAATATTGAAACTGCGATGAAAGAAGAAATGATTGTCGGATGGCGAGAAACTCTCAGCCTTCCAGGGTTAGGTATTGAGCAAATTAATGCCAAAGTCGATACCGGAGCCCGCACGTCGTGCTTACACGCATTTAAGGTAGAGAGCTTCATCAAGGAAGAGACTCTTTGGGTTCGCTTTTGGATCCACCCTGTGCAGCGCAATAATGACAAGGTCACAGTGTGCGAAGCTAAAGTCATTGATGAACGAATCGTCCGTGATTCCGGTGGCCATGAAGAGTCACGTTACGTTATTCAATCAGACGTCAGTTTGGGCGGCCAAACTTGGCCCATTGAAATAACGTTAACCAATCGCGAAAATATGGGTTTTCGTATGCTATTAGGTCGCACCGCAATGCACCGTCGAATTTTAGTTAATCCAACTAAATCGTTTTTAATCGCTTTCGAGGAGAGCAAATAATGAAAATTGGTATTCTGTCACGTAATGCTTCGTTGTATTCAACCAAGCGTCTGATTGAAGCGTGTAAAAGCCGTGGCCACCAAGTCAAAGTGATTGATGGGCTGCGTTGCTATATGAATATCAATTCTGAAAAACCCGAAATTCACTTTAAAGGTGAAGAGTTAGCGGGTTTTGATGCAGTCATTCCTCGTATTGGTGCATCCGTTACGTTTTACGGTACTGCGGTATTACGCCAATTTGAAATGATGGGGGTTTATCCCGTCAATGAATCTGTGGCTATTAGCCGTTCCAGAGATAAACTTCGCTCAATGCAGCTATTGTCTCGTCGCGGCATTGGTATGCCAATTACTGGTTTCGCCAGCAAACCCGATGATGTCAAAGACTTACTCGACATGGTCGGAGGAGCACCGGTAGTAATTAAATTACTTGAAGGAACTCAAGGCATCGGTGTAGTGTTAGCGGAAACACGCAAAGCAGCAGAAAGTGTGATCGAAGCGTTCATGGGCTTGAAAGCCAATATCATGGTGCAAGAGTACATCAAAGAGGCTGGTGGCGCCGATATTCGCTGTTTCGTTATTGGCGACAAAGTTATCGCAGCCATGAAACGGCAAGGTGCCGATGGTGAGTTTCGCTCTAACCTACACCGCGGCGGAACGGCCTCTTTGGTAAAAATCACCCCTCTAGAACGTAAGACGGCTATCGATGCGGCGAAGATTATGGGTCTCAATGTTGCGGGTGTGGATCTTTTGCGATCGGAACGTGGCCCATTAGTGATGGAAGTCAATTCATCGCCAGGTCTTGAAGGTATTGAAGCCGCTACTGGTAAAGATATCGCCGGGTTGATTGTCGAATTTATTGAAAAAAATGCGGCAACGAAAGGGACAAAAACACGTGGCAAAGGTTAGGAAAAACACAGCATTTCATTTCCTGGGGGATTCAGTTCCCCCAGGAACGCGCAAGGCAATGGAGCTAGAAGCGGCTAAGCTTTATACACACTCGCCACTCTCTATCCCTATCGAAATCATTAATGGAATATCCACTGGCCCAACCTTAATGGTCAATGCCGCCATCCATGGTGATGAACTGAACGGCGTTGAAATAGTCCGTCAACTGATCAACTCCATCGACCCGCAAAAACTAAAAGGGACACTGATTGTTGTCCCCATCGTCAATGCCTTTGGCTTTATTCATAAATCTCGCTACCTTCCTGATCGACGCGATCTCAATCGCTGTTTCCCTGGAAGTGAAACTGGCTCCCTCGCCTCTCGCATTGCACATACTTTCTTTTCCCAAGTCGCTTTACGTTGTGATTACATCATCGACCTGCATACTGGTGCTATTCATCGCACGAATTTGCCACAAATCCGCGCCGATCTCACTAATCCTGAAACCTTGCGTATTGCCCAAGCATTTGCAACCCCAGTGATCATCGACTCTCCACTGCGTAATGGCTCGCTCAGAAGTGAAGCAGAGAAATCAGGCATCACTGTATTAACTTATGAAGCAGGTGAAGCGCTAAAATTTGAACCTATTGCCATCAATGCGGGTATTGTCGGTGTGAAACGCACCATGCAAGCCATTGGTATGATGCGCAAAAGTCGCAAGGCAGTACCGACATCGATCATCGCAAAATCAACCAGTTGGCTAAGAGCCGAAAGCGATGGCATCTTGCGCACTGTAGTGACGCTTGGCGACAAGGTCGAAAAAGGACAAGTGCTTGCCTATATCAACTCACCGCTTGGTCATGTCGAAGTCGAATTAAGAGCCAATAAGGGTGGTATTGTGATTGGCCAACAAACTCTGCCTCTTGTTAATGAAGGAGATGCCGTATTCCATCTCGCCTACTTCTCGCAAAGCGATGAGATGGTTGAGCAAGTCGTGGGCGATTTTATTGAAGAGGTCGCAGACAGCGATTTAGAACCTCTGACCACGGGACACTTGATGCCACCGTCGATGGTCTAAATAGTCGATAAGTCTAAACAATAGAGACACATAAGTTCAATAATAAAGCCCTTATTCAAAGGGCTTTATTATGTTTAAGCATGAGTGGGATGAAGAAAGTAACTCATTAACCGAACGAAGCCCAAATCACCGTAGCCACTAATACAGGGCAGACAAATTTCACATACCAAGGCCAGATTTTACCAAACCAACCCAATTGGAACTCAGGGAAACCTTGTTCTAACTCTTTGACTTTCGCGTGACGACGCCATACCCAACCGCCAAATAGGCAGAACATCAGCGCTGCTGTCGGCTGCAAATATTGCGTCGCAACCGTTGCCACTAAGCCAAATAGCGCACCAAAATTATAAACAATAACGACACTGACTAGCGCAATTAACGCGCCTAATACCCAGCTTGTTGGTGCGCGTTTCGTATTAAAACGCTCGCTGACTAAGGCTACAGGGCATTCCAGCATAGAGATAGAAGAGGTTAACGCGGCGATCGTCAGTAAAGTGAAAAATACGATAGCAAACACCTGCCCCATCCAACCAAGGCTATCAAACATCAATGGCAACACGGTAAAAACGAGCGTATCTGAATTTAGTAAAGAACCGTCAGCGGCATAGATTTCCACCCCTTTATGCATCGCAACAAACATCGCAGGCAACACAACAAGGCCAGCAATGAAAGCCACGGCGGTATCAACTAAAGTCACATTTAGTGCCATCTTCGGCAGGTTTTCTTGCTTACTCAGATAAGATCCGTAAATCAACATCGAGCAGCCACCAATGGTTAATGAGAAGAAACCTTGCCCCATTGCCGCCAGTAAGAGATGTCTGTCAAACACCTTTGAAAAATCAGGGACTAAATAGTGTTGTAAACCTTCCATCGCTCCAGTTTGCATCATGATGTAAACAAACAGCACACCAAACAGTACAAACAATGCAGGCATTAAACGCGTTGACCATTTTTCAATCCCGTCTTTAACACCACCTTGCACGATTAGAATCGTCAAAATATAAAACACTAAGGTTCCGAATAAGTTACGCTCAACACTAAACCCTTTCAACCAAGCTGTGATTTCCACAAAACCCAATAACTCTGTCATCGCACCGAGTAAAAAGCAGATTAGCCAGCCCCCGACGATGCTGTAAAACGCCAGTACCGCACTCGGAACACTCAAACCAATCCAACCGACAAAGCCACCGACCATTTTACCTAGTGGATGAGGCGTTAATGAGCGCATGCTATCAACAGGGTTTGCTTGCCCAAAACGGCCTATCGCCATTTCAACCACTAACATAGGGAAGGCAACGACCATGATCATCACCAAATAAACCAATAAGAATGCGCCGCCGCCGTTGCTTGCCGCTTGGGTTGGAAAGCCCCAAATATTACCTAGGCCAACTGCCGCACCCGCCGCCGCAAGAATAAAACCAAGACGTGAACCAAAATGTTCACGAGAATCAGACTGTGTCATACCACTCACACAAATATCAATAGACTAGTTAGCTAGTACGGTAATACAGGCAATCAAATAGAGCAATTCCACTGCTTATTTATTAAACAAGCATTGCAAAAATAAACAGAATTTACTGCGTAAAGATTATTGAACAGGCAATGTTAACGGGAGATTAGAGGTGAATTTTTGCACGAGATAACGACCTCTTCCTTGTGCTTTGACTGCATAAAGTGCTCTATCAGCCACATGAAAGAAATCTAGATAGTGATTCAACTGTGGGGTATCAATTTCAACCCCTCCAACACTAATTGAAAGCGTCTTCTTAGCCGGGGAAAATTGGTGGGTAATGCGCAGTGATTCAACCGATTCGATCAGTCGTTTAGCATAAGCTTGACCATCAATTTCGATGTCGCTCGCCAAAACTACACAAAACTCTTCTCCACCAAAGCGAGCAACCAGTTTTTCACCGCCAAAATCCAATTTTTTTAAGCTGGTCGCAACAGATTTCAATGCTTCATCACCCTCTAAGTGGCCGTAGTGATCATTGAACAATTTAAAATAGTCAATATCGATCAAAAACAATACGATATATCTAAATTGATAATCAACGATATAGCTTTTAAAGACCTTTTCTAAACGACGGCGGTTCGCAATACGTGTGAGTGGATCGTGCTCTGATTGCCATTTTAGTTCACGCCGACTGGTTTCCAGCTCCCATACTATTTGGTTCATCGTACGAGAAAACTCTTTCATTTCCTTCGATATGAAGGATCGCTCACTAGGCATCTTTCCACCCGATGCTTTAAATTGATCCAGTACTTGATTGGCATCATTGATTGGCTTGACTACTTTATTCGCTACAACTAAGTTCAAGAAAAACATTAGGATAGAGAATGAAGCAAGCCCAGACAGCTCCTGCCATTGAATAAACGGTGGGACTTTAACGGTATGACTTACTTTAATCAACACAGTAAGACGATTGCGATAATCAAGCATTTCAAGGTAAGAGATATTATCTTCATTTGGCGCGGCAACGGTTTGATCATTAAGACTTTTGATCAGCATCACTTCCACATTCACCCCAGTTGCAATCACAAGCTCATTGATAAACTGTCCACTGATCCTTTTTAAAAAAAGTAAATAACCTTTGTCGCATTCCTTTGCGTCACTATTACAAACCCGAGATGTTGCAACGATAAAAGGTTTGTCGTCTATCACGATAAAACTGAGATTCGGTTTGATGAAATCTTTTGGTGCTTTCATCGCGTCCGCTAAAATATCACCAAAATTATATCGAATCGCATCATAACTGGCTTCATGGCCAGTCTCATAGTCGTAGCGCTGGCCCCAAACTAATTGCACATCTGGATTAAAAATAAAAATACCGTCTAATGACTTGGATTCAAAGGTGTGAGTACCAATACTGTCGCGAATAAAATCATCATTAGGCTTAGCAATAAAATCGGCCATTTCATTCCATGCGGCATAATCAGCCAATGATGCCCCCATGTCCGTTTTTTGCATATTAAGAACAGTTCGAACTCGGTTAACCTCACCTCGTTGCAAGGAAAGAGCATCTTCAACGGCGCGATCATAAGACCACATAAACTTAAATAGCAGATAACACAAAATAAACAGCACAACGAAGGCTATTGAAACTAATGCTGTTAACCGTCTCAAACTAAAATTATTAAACAACATCCATACCAGTAAATTAACTTAACATCATAGACACAAATAAAGAGCACCGAATGTGCTCTTTAAGTTTAGATGGTAAAGACTTGATAATCTTTTAATACTGGTATTTTTTGGTGCAGTTGTTGTTCCTGCTCAACCATATCATTAAGAGACTCACAAAAATCACGACTCTCTTTTTGAATTGTGGCGGCGTTTTCTTGAATTCGCTCGGCTAACTTAACTTTTAAGTCCGCCATTGTATCGGTCAATTTTGTGATGTTTAAGCCACCCTCTTCTCTCATTTTCAGTGAAAGGGCATCGAAGGCACCGGATATAAACTCTTTGTTAAATAAAGCTTTCGCTTTTTCAAAATCATCGGCCCAAGTTTGCGTCATTGATTCAAAAGTCTGCGCAGGGAGAACCAGCTCACCATCTTTGTAATAACGAGATTCAATATTGGCAAAAAAAGCGGCTATGGATTGCTTGGCGCTATCGAAGGCGTTGGGAGATTCAATACTTTTCGCAACATCATCCAAAATATCATTCGCCAACGCTAAGCCATCACTCGCCATCTGTTTTACTTTAGGCAATGAAGCATTCATGCTTTCTCTATACTGCTCAAGGGCCGTTTTCTGGTCACTGTCGAGCTCCATCTTTTCACCACGGATATAAAGATTGTTCTGTGTATCCATCAAAACAGTGTCGGTGCTCGTTTTGAGAATTTCAACCTTATCACCATCAAGGTGAACTTCATGGTTCACATCAACTCGGCACTGCGCTGCCCACAAAGGGGAGCTCAACAACATTAAAGTGACTAACACTACTTTTTTCATTGTTTTCTCTCATCGATCGTTTTATGACTAACCATATCAGGCGTGGATATTTGATGAGTTAGTATTTCTCGCTAGCAATATAAATGATTTCAACCTAAAAACCGTCAATTTAATGACATAAATGTTAGTTTGTTTCACTAATTTAAAAAAAACTGAGCTGCTTATTGAGCATTTCTGGCTTTAACATCACCTGTAAACCAAGTAAGCGAATTTCTCGCCCATTTTGCCGCAACAAAATATTCTCCAAAAGGGTTCGAAAATCATTGAGCTCTAACTGTGGATGAAGATGCTCAATCGTCGTAAGTTGAAAATCGGCAAACTTGACTTTGATCCCTTGTTTGACAATCGAACCATCAACACTCGCTCTGTCTAACCTCGCTTTTATCTCTGGATAGAGATGATGTTCAATCACCTGCCAGCACTCTTCATAACTTGAGATATTTTGACTAAATGTTCTTTCGACACCTAATGATTTGCGCTCCCTCTCTGTCACGACTTCGCGATTATCAATTCCATGACTTTTCTTCCATAGTGAAGCGCCTAATCTGCCAAAGTTACGAAGTAGCTCTCGATAGTTCGTTAGCTTGATATCTTCACACTTATAAAAACCCGCTTGGTGCAACTTTTCCAGACTAACCTTACCGACACCGGGTATTTTCTCTAGCGGCAATGAATCGACCACCTGCTGTACTTTATCGGGTGGTATTACAAATTGGCCGTTAGGCTTATTCATATCAGAGGCCACTTTAGCCAAAAATTTTACAGGTGCTACACCTGCAGAGGCGGTCAGTTGAAGTTCGTTGTGAATATCATGGCGAATGGCTTGAGCTATCAATGTTGCGCTTCCTTGACATAGCGGTGAATCACTCACATCAAGAAATGCTTCATCTAATGATAACGGCTCAATAATGGAAGTATAACGTTCGAATATCTGTCGGATTTGAATGGAAATAGCTTTGTATACCGACATCCGCCCCGGAACGACCAGCAGATTGGGGCATAATTTTAAAGCTTGAGCGGTCGGCATGGCGGAACGAACGCCAAATTTCCTCGCTTCATAATTGCAAGTACTTAACACACCACGCTGCTTTTCATGACCACCAACGGCTAGAGGGCGATGCCTATATTCGGGGTTATCACGCATTTCTACCGCAGCGGCATCCAACCCTTAGGTGAAAAATGTAAGTTTGACTGACTGAGTGAGTGAAAGCGCTTTTATGACGAAGGTTTAGATGCAAATTTTCACTTACAAAAGCCCCTTACAAAAAAATCTGACAAATTTATGTAAAAAATGGGCATTTCGTCCAAAAATTCACTTACAAAAATCACAAAGGGAGTTGTAATTGATCGGTTGATTTCTTGGGTTCAATACCAACACTTAATCCGACTAAACGTATACTTCGTCCATGACTTCTAGCAACGGCTTCTTCACATAAGTTGATAAAAAACTGCATATCCATTTCATCATGCTTATGTTCAACCGTTGTTTGTTGAAAATCATTGAACTTTAACTTTACACCAAGTTTCGTGATCACTTTATCTGCAAGCGCTTTTTCTAACCTTTGCTCTAATTCGACATACAAAGGCTTTATTGCAAGTATGCATTCATCCAAATTATGAATATCATTTAAATATGTCCGTTCAACCCCTACTGACTTTTTTATCCTTTCGACAACAATATCTCTATCATCAATACCATTGCACCTTTGCCAAAGTGTATGCCCGAATTTGCCAAATTTTGAAATTAAAGTGTTTTTATCGAATTTTTTAACATCCTCCCCTTTATACAAGCCGAGTTTGTTTAATTTCTCTAACGTCACCTTCCCAACACCATTTATTTTCCCTAATTCTAATTCGTCTATAAAAGTTTGGATTTCAGAAGGTGGGACAATACATATACCATTAGGTTTATTCACATCTGAAGCGACTTTAGAAACAAACTTCAATGGGGAAACTCCTGCCGAAGCCGTTAAGTTCAATTCAGTTTGAATAGATTTACGTATGTCTTCTGCAATTAAAGTTGCTGAACCTTGAAACAGCTTAGAACCAGTGACATCTAAATACGCCTCGTCTAAGGATAGTGGCTCTATTACATCAGTATACCGTCTAAATATTTCATGGATTTGCCTAGATACCGCCTTATACTTTTCCATATTTCCAGGCACTACCGTTAAGCTTGGGCAAAGTTGTAACGCTTTTGCTGTAGACATAGCCGAACGCACACCAAAAGCTCTCGCCTCATAGCTACAAGTTGCAATAACGCCGCGACCATTTTTCCCTCCAACAGCTAGAGGAATTCCACGTAAAGAGGGGTTGTCCCTTGCTTCTACAGAGACATAGTAACTGTCGAGGTCAATGTGAATTATTTTTCGCATACTTTAATCGATGTTTTTGAATGGTTTAAGTGCATAAACCTTTTTCAACACCTTTAACTGTATATTTGCACAGCATTATAGCAATTCAAATCCAGTTCTAGCAAAAGAATCTGACGATGCAGTTATTCAACTATATAGATGAAAAAGCCGAAACAATCCTTTTCCTAAATGCCCCAAGCCGAAGCTCATCAAATACTCTTAGACTCCCTCCGAAACCGTCTTCATAGACACGGGCAGCGTTACTTCCCCAAGTAACATTCGAGCCGTTACTTTCTTCAACCAACAGCAAAGAGCGGGAATTACTAGAGGTATTACGCTTAATGGGAATCTGAGGCTTGTTTGGCTCTCTCATATGGCAACATACTAGAAGACGAGGGTTATGCGTTTCCTTGCTAACCCAAAAACTGATCACACAAAAACTGGGGGCATACAAACTCGTTTTGGACAGAAATCGTTTAGAGTCATAGCTTAAATTAATAAAGCATGAATCAACTTAAGTATAAACAAAGTCGCTTACTTAGCTTTCCTGTTTTGATGTTGCAGTTCACATATTCGTAACTATCAGAATTTGTTACCTAATAGTTCGTGCTAATGCTACTATTTGCATTCAATCGAATTAATGATGTGATTACGTGAGTCCATTGAACTAAACATAAGGGAGTATATGGGTTTAGCTGAAGCTTTGATTAGTATTCCACAGTCTGAAAGAGGCGGTGAGATTGCTCAACGTGGGTTTGACTATCAAACTTGCTGGGCGTTGTCTCAAATGCTGGAATATGAACTAGATGAAAAGAACTATGTGTTTATCTTCGAATATCATGATGATGTTCTTATTCTTGATGACGAAGTTTCCCCAACAGACCTCACATTTGCTCAAGTAAAAACAAGAGAAAAACACTGGACTGCATCAATTCTGAGTAGTAGTACTAAGAAGAAACCCGTATCGATCATTGGTAAGTTATTTATTCATTATAAGAATTTCGCCGAATATTCACCTAAGCTACTTTTTGTTACTAATGCCTCTTTCAATCTGTGTGAGGAAAACGGTGGTAAGTCTTGTTTTGGTGCAAATGAAGTCAAAAAAGAGCATCAGACGAGCTTTAAGAAAGCAATCAAAGATCAAGTAGAGCTTGATGACTCCAGTATCGATCTTTCTGTCATGCGATTTGTCCAATCCTCATTAAGCCTAGATGACCACATTACACATCTAAAAGGTAAACTATGCGATTTCCTTAGCAAGAAGTTTGGCGATAGTACTAACCTGAGTGTCAATGCATTAGCATCTTTGCTTGAACAGGCGTGTCGAGACAAATCCAAGGTAAAATCCGCAGATATTATTGATTTTTCAGATCTTATCTCTCGAAAAGGTTTCTCATCAGAAGCGTTGAACGGTGTACTTGATTCCTTGAATGTAAGTAATAGTTTAAAGCCCGATTGGAACAAAGCGAGTCCCCTATTCACTGATCTTGGCAAAACATCGCTCCAGCTTATTATACTGCAAGCCACTTTCTCACAAGTTTGCATCGAACTTAACCAAAACACAAAAAATCCATCGACCGTATATCTAGAGTATGCAATTAGCCTTTACGATGAGGCGAGTGTCCACTCGGATTTGAAACTATACGTGACTGAAACTATGCACAAAATTGATGCACTTTGTCCAGATTATGCATTGACTCTAAAGTCAGGGAAGAAAGAATGTATCGTTGTTTACTCAGTGATCCAGAAGCTATTTGAGGGAGGTGAAGAATGAAAAGCATCTACTTCAAAAGTGCTCATATATTATCCCTTCGCGATAAGAAAGGGTTTTCTTTCAAGTTCTCACCTGACATAAATATCATTACAGGTGAGAACGACACAGGTAAATCTAGCTTTATTAAGAGTCTATATCATACATTAGGTGCCGATATTCGACTGGATAAAAAGTGGAAAGAAGATGACTTTGTTTCAAAAGTTGTTATTTGTGTCAGTAATCGTGACTACGCGTTTCTTCGCCACGAAAAACGTATTTCCATCTTCGATATAACAGAAGGACAAGAGCATCACTTAGTGACCTCTAGTTCTCGCACAGATATTGCTTTAACTGTACGTGATATTTTTGATTTCAATTTGGAACTTGTGACAAAAAGTAATTTGGTTCAGGGACAAGCACAACCAGCAAGTCTCTATCTTCCTTACTATATTGATCAAGATAACGGTTGGGGAAAAGTTTTAGATTCATTTAGCAGCTTGGCAATGTATAAGGACTGGCAAAATAATATCTTGAATTTTCATACTGGTGTAAAGCCAAAGGAATATTACACTTTACAAGGAAAGATTAATTTAATTGATATCGATCTTGTTGAAATCCGAGCGACGTTAAAAGCTCTAGAGGCAGCTAAGAAGAGATTCGAAGAGTCATTTGGAAGAGTACTTTTTGATGTGGATGTACAATATTATGAAGAGCTGCTTGAGCGCTTTCTTCACAAGTGCCAAGACCTACATAAAGAAGAGACAGAATACAGAATTAAGCTTATTGAAGTATTGTCTCTACGGGATGAACTAGTAGCAGAAATCGAAGAGTCGAAAAGACAGCTCGACGAAAATAATATAGATTCCTTGCCACCATCAGCAGGCTTAGAAGCGAGGTATGCGGTACTTGAACACAGAGACAAGCTATTGCAAATCATACCAGAGTTGTATGAGCAAAAGTCTGTATATGATGATCAAATCACTAAAATAAAAGAAGATTTGAAAAATGCTAAAAGACTAAGCTCAGAACTCAAAGAGATGCTTCAGGAAGTCAAAGAGCAATTGTCTCTTCAGGACGTTATTAACTCTCAGGCAAGTAAGCAGGTTGAGGTGACTTTCGATGAGCAAATTAATGAATTGCTGCAAAAAATTGGTGAATTGGATGTTGTTAGAACTAAGCTTTCAAAAGAAATAGCAAAGTTCGAAGATAAGAAACGAGCAAAAGAAATCAATGACAAGTTTAAAGAGTCACTGAAGTTTGCACAAACTGAGTTAGGTATCAAAGATCCTAAAGTTGGAACTATTCTTCAATATGGTCCGATTTCTAAGAGCGAAACAGGCAGTCGTGCTCCAAGAGCAATATTGGCTTATCACTATGCTCTTCTCAAAACAATAGAAGACAAATCGACAAGCCCTATGCTTCCAGTGGTAATTGACTCGCCTAAACAGCAAGATCCAGATCCGCGCACAACGAAAAAGCTATTCGATTTATGTATTGATGGTCTATCAACTAGTTGTCAACTAATTATCGGCTCTGTTTCATTAGAAAGAGAAACGAATCAGTTTAAAACGCTGACTATGACTGACAAATACAGTCTGTTAAAACCAGAGCTTTACAATCAGGTTTATCAAGAGATTATGCCTCTTTATCAAAAAGCTGCGTTATCATAACCTGAATCATTAATATGGAGACACACTCAACTAATGGGTGTGTCTCCACATAGTTACACTGGCTCTCAACTAAACTAGCCTATTCAATTAACCTAACTTCACCATCAGTTAGCTCATTGCAAATCTTGAGGCTGGGGCCTACATTGCTTTTTGTCTATCCATTAGCTCAAGTATTAAACATTAGATCTTAGTAACTTGCTCTACATAGAAACTAACTCTTTTTTGGACAATTCTGTTTTAGGGAGTTTGCTAATTTAGCTATTCATAAATAAGTTCTGGTATTGAAAACTGGCTACTAGCTACCGACTAATATCTCAAAATCATCCGCAGTCCTCACCACCATCATCTCACTTCTGCCACTGTGGGTGAAAAATTCGAACAAGTCTACTTGACCTGTCTAATACTCTACAGTTCATACTATCCAAATACTAAGAACACTTGGGTCAAATCTCACATGTACTTGATTTCGGAATTGGCAGCAAAGGCTGGCATCTCTCGCACCACCTTACTCTATTACGAGAAGTTAGGGCTGATTAACGGTCAGCGTCTTGACAATGGATATCGCTATTACAACGAAAACGATTTGCAACGACTGTTTTTGATTCAGCAACTTCAAAGCGCAGGACTCTCATTGAAAGAGTGCGAACAGTGCTTAGTCGCGAAGTTAAGTAGAAGCTTATTAGAAAATCGGCTGACGCAACTCAACCATGAAATTGATAAAAAAATCCAGGCTCGTGAGTTGCTACTGGCGTTACTTGGGGAGCGTCCACAAAGAGAGTTACATTACTCTCTTAGTCAAAGTGCGCCTAGCGCTTACTTAAACTGGTTAAGTACGCAGGGTTACAGTGAAAAAGAAGCGCTCCGATTAAAGTGGCTATCAAAAGATATGAACGAACACGAGAGTTACATGAAAGACTTTATGACTGTCTTTGCAACATTAGAAAGATGGGGGACAGGGAGTCACAAGGACTCTTTAAAAGCGATTTCATTAATGTCTCCTCAGACAATGACCGATATTTTAGACATTGGTTGCGGCACTGGCACCTCAACATTACTGCTAGCCGATAACAGTACCGCGCACATTACCGCCGTGGATAATGAGCCTATTGCCATCGAACAGCTCAATAAAAAAATCCAAAATGCACAGTTACATGAGCGGATTTCTCCTGTTTGTGCCTCTATGACGGAACTGCCATTTCAGGCAAAGAGTTTTGATGCCATTTGGGCGGAAGGCTGCGTCTACATTATGGGAATGGAGAACGCACTAAAACAATGGAAGCCTCTGTTGAAAGACAATGGCGTCTTGATGGTGAGTGATTTGGTTTGGCTCACTGACTCTCCCGACGAAGAGACAAAACAGTTTTGGCTGGCAGACTACCCAGACATTCAATCGATACCTAAACGGCTCGCTCTGTTCAAAAAGCATGGCTACGAAATGATCGAACACTTCTCATTAGGCGTCGATGCATGGCAAAACTACTGGCAACCGCTGCAAAGCCGAGTTGAGGAATTACAAGCTGTTATGCCTGCGTCCCAAGCGTTACTGGACATTAAGAAAGAGATTTCAGTTTACGAGCGCAGTGCCGCAAAAGACTTTACCTATCAGTACTTTATTTTAAAAAATTGCAAACTAGAGATAGATATATGAAATACGCTTTGTACAAACAAGAACAAGCTCAAGAAATCATTACACTGTTCAATAACACATTTTCGGATTCAGAAGGTAAAGAAGAAGGTGCATTAATTGCGAAACTCGTGGAAGACTTTCTCACTTTACCAACCAAAGATGAGGATCTTTATGTTTTTATTGCTCAAGATGAAAGTGAACGCATTGTCGGTAGCATTATTTTCTCTCGCCTATCGTTTCCAAATGGTGAAAACATATTCCTTTTAGCTCCCGTGGCCGTTGCAACAGATTGCCATGGGCAAGGTGTAGGTCAAGGATTGATCAAATTTGGGTTAGCGACACTGAAAGAAAAAGGCGTCACCGTTGCCATTACTTACGGGGATATCAACTTTTACTCAAAAATAGGATTCGCTCCAATCAGTCAGGACGTAGTTCAAGCTCCGCTAGGCTTATCCTACCCTGAAGGATGGATTGCCCAATCTTTGGTTGGTGAAGTAATCCCTCACGTTGTGGGCAAACCAACATGCTTACCTGCTATCGACAATCCTTATTATTGGTAGTTAATTGGCGTGAAAACCCCTTCGTTTCTGAATTTAGATGGCTATGCTTAAACGCTATTTTCTAAGCGGCGCTCTTACCATGCTCACCTAGTCACAACGGACATACCGTGTATGTTCTAAGCAATTATTCTTTGATAACCTGTAGAAACCACTGATAAATTTGAGGGCTATGATGAAAGTAAGAAAAGCCGTTTTAGATGACTTACCCTACCTTGTTAACTTCACTGCTGAAGAAGCAAGAGAGGCAGAGGGGAGCATTAAGATCCCAGAAACACTTGAAAAGGGCATTCTAGTCGCGCTTCGTGACCCTTCAATTGCTACCTATTGGGTTTTAGTTGATGAGAACAACACTCCCGTAGGGAGTGTCTCTGCGGTTCGCGAGTGGAGCGACTGGAACGCTGGTTATTACTGGTGGATTCAAAGCATGTTCTTATCCAAATCACAGCGAGGCAAGGGTCATATGTCATTGCTTTTGGATGCGGTAAAACATGAAATGAAGGAACAAAATGGCTTAGAGCTGCGCCTATATGTTCACAAAGACAACAGAACGGCTGTTAGAGCTTATCAAAATGCTCATTTTTCAAAGTCCGATTATGAAATCATGATTTTAAGCGATTGAGAATGAGTTTTAGTCAAATAGCTTCATTTAATGTGAAGCTATTTGGATATAAAATACGACTAGGCGATGACCGTTTTTGTTTTCATAAGTTCGCTGTGCTCCAACGCTTCGGCCATCTGTTCGAATTTAAAATATACGGGTAAACTAACGTCAAAACTGCCTTTTGAAATACGCTCAAGCAGCGCTTCACCATTTTGCATTAATGCATGCCAATCATCTTTATCACCAAAATTATGTAACGCTCCAAGGGCTATTTCGTGGTAAGAAATAGTGCGTGTAAATGGAGGGTCAATGGGTTTAGCAATACGATCTTGAATGCAGACAATATGTCCATTCGCTCTTAACAGTGGCACTAAATGGGCGGCATTTTCCCCACTCACCGCATCAAAAATGGCTAAGTATTTCATGTCGATTTGAGATTGCTCTCGATAAACGTGGCGAATACCTAACCTTTTGGCTCGCTCTTCGCCCAGACTAGTTGAGACAACATCAACCACATAACCAGCATTGACAAGGAACTGGGATAACAAATTATTCACCGCGCCAAAACCAACGACAAGCACTTCTCTTTGTCGGGTTAATGGAATTTTTTCAAATGCCTGCCATGCAGTCAGCATCGGACAAGGCAGTGCCGCAGCAAGTTCAAAAGATAGGCCCTCAGGCAGTGTCATCACTCGCTCAACGTTCAAAACCGTATATTCAGCGAAGCTACCATGGCGATTTAGTGAACCATGATATGCCACTCGACGGCCAATCAAACTTGTGTCAACTTTAGACCCTACTTGTACGACGACGCCTGCACCATCAACACCTGGAACATGACCATTCGGCCAATTTAAAGGGTTGGCTTTAATAAATTTCCAATCGACAGGGTTAATACCAATCGCTTTGTTTTGTACTAAGATCTCGCTGTCATCTAAAGCTGGTATTTCAGCCTTACCTAAAACAAGACTGTGTGTCTCAGTTTGATATTGCCAAATTCGATAGGGTTCCATATCACTTCCACTCGCTTAATGAAAAGGTTAGGCACCAAAGAGTTATCGTCCTTGGTACCTAGTGTATTAGGCCTGATAAGTTGGATAATCGGTGTAGCCTTCGGCTCCGCCTCCATACAAGGTTAACCTAGCATCGGCATCAAACTCGGCCAATGGTAAATCATGAGCAAATCGGGCGACTAAATCTGGATTCGTTACAAAAGGAGTACCAAAGGCAACGAAATCAGCATACTGCTTATCTAGCAACTGTTGGGCAGATTGCTTGGCCAACTTTCCTGCAACCATGATTGGATTAGAGTATATTCGGCGTACTTGCTGGCGAAACTCTTCAGGCACCTCTACATAGCGTGATATGTTTTCTGAAAAATGCACATACGCAAGGTTCATCGGTTGTAGTTTTTCCAGCAATGCTAACGTTAGTGGAACAATTTCAACATCATCCCCAGCAAAACCCTCTCCGATATGAGGAGACAGACGAACCGCTACTCTTTCCCCACCAATTTCCTCGGTAAGTGCTTGTAACGTATCAACCAGAAAGCGCATACGATTCTCTTGGCTGCCACCATATTGATCACTTCTTTGGTTGCTTTCTAAGCGTAAAAAGGTATCAAACAAGTAACCATGCGCAGCATGTACTTCAACACCATCAAACCCTGCTTCAACAGCATTTCTTGCAGCTTGAACAAAGTCGGCAATGGTTGCTTGGATTTCATCTGCACTCATTGTTTTTGGCTGCTGGGTCTCCACCATGCCAAACCCGCCTTCAGGTAATGGGCCGAAGACCTGATCTGGAATCTTTATCGCTGATGGTGCCAGGGGTTGTGAACCTGAAATATCGGAATGACTACGACGGCCAACATGCCAGAGTTGGATAAATATCTTACCCCCTTCCTCATGAACAGCCTGAGTCACTTTCTTCCAGCCTTCAATGTGTTCTTCTGTGTAAATGCCTGGCGTCATAGAGTAGCCCCGACCAACGGCTGAGACAGGTGCGCCTTCTGTGACAATCAAGCCAGCACTAGCACGTTGACGGTAGTAGGTTGCCATCATCTCGTTTGGTACATCACCAGGTTGAGACGTGCGTGAACGAGTCATCGGCGCCATAGCGATACGGTTGCTAGTCTCGAGTCCGTGACCTTTAAATACCTTAAACATACTTCCCCCTTAAGCTTTATACGTTGGGTAATCAATAAGCCCTTTTTCACCGCCACCAAACAAGGTGTTTGGATCGTGCTCTGCGAACGGGTAACCATGAAGTAGACGTTCAGGAAGATCAGGATTCGCAACAAAAGGGCGACCAAAGCCGATCATATCAGCCAGTCCGTCATCAATGGCTTGCTCCGCTTTTTCCGCATTATAACGACCTGCGTAAATCAAAATGCCTTGATAAGCCTCACGTAAGGCACGTTTGAAAGAAACTGGCGTATCAGGGGCGTCATCCCAATCGACTTCAGCGATATGCAGATAAACGATACCGTGCTTATTTAGTACCGCAGCGGCAGCGGTATAAGTTTCGATAGGGTTCGAATCTACCGTACCATTTAAGGTAGTCAAAGGAGCCAGACGCACCCCAACACGGTCAGCGCCAATCGCTTCAACTAATGCTGCAACAACTTCATCAAGAAAACGAAGACGATTTTCCAGGCTACCACCGTATTCATCACTGCGGCTGTTAGCTTCGGAGTCTATGAATTGGTTGATCAAATAACCATTCGCCGCATGCAGTTCAATACCATCAAAGCCTGCCTCAACAGCATTCAATGCCGCTTGACGATAATCTGCGATGACTTGTTGAATATCCGCTTTTGTCATTGATCTAGGCTGGACGACGTCAACAAAACCAGGTTCATCACTGCCATTATCAACGAATACTTTTACGTTTTCCGCTTTTAACGCTGATGAAGAAATCGGTTGATCACCACCAATGTTATCTGGGTGAGTGACTCTACCTACATGCCACAGCTGAGCAAAAATTGCGCCATTTTCTGCATGCACTGCTTGAGTTACTTTACGCCAGCCTTCAATCTGCTCAGGTGTGTATATACCTGGCGTCCACGCATAGCCTTTTGCATTTGGGGAAATTTGTGTTCCTTCGGAGACAATTAAACCTGCACTGGCTCTCTGAGCGTAATAAGTCGCCATCATGTCATTAGCGACATCCCCAGGTTGAGTTGCTCTGGAGCGTGTCATCGGTGGCATGACGATGCGGTTTTTGAGTGTCAAGGACCCCAATTGGATAGGTTGAAAAAGTGATTTAGACATAATAAGCCCTCTTATTTCTTGAGAGGGATACTAACAAACTCAACGCATTACATTGATAGCAACAAAGACAAATGATAGTTGTTAAAATTGCAATAATTTGGATCAATGAAAAAGAGATAACTGAATATAGCTTCACTATAAAGCATGCTTCCATTGCCTTGTGTTATGGGACATTGGCGAATATGTTTGTCTAAAACGAGTTATAGGCACCTTCACTTATCACTGTTGTTAAGGAGAAATATGGATACTAAGGGCAAAACCATTCAGTCGTTGGAGCGCGGTTTCATGATTTTAGAAACACTCTCTTTCGCAGAATCGCCACTGTCTCTGCAAGACATTACCCAATCAGTAAAATTAGCGAAAACAACCGTATATGGGCTGCTCGCAACGTTAGTCAAACTAGGCTATGTAGAACGTACCAAACAAACATACCAACTCGGTTTAAGACTGAGAGAGCTATCTAAGCCACTCGAACAACGGGACGAACTTGTTCGTCGCCATTTTTACCCACTTCTAAAGAAAATGGCACTGCTTTCCAATAACACAGCTTATCTCGCAATCCAAAGTGGGGCTGATGAGTACCTTTATATCGACGCAATAGAAAAAGATAATCCCTTGACGATACGCAGCCCAAGAGGACGCCGAGAAAGTTTAATTGAGTCTGCCATTGGCAAAATATTTGTTTCTTTTAACCCTCAACTAAAAAGAATACTAAGAATGCAAGGTGCGTTAACACCATGCTTAGAGATGGAAATTGAGCAGATTTGCCAACAAGGATTTTCATTGGATCTAGAACAAGCAGAGCCTGGGCTGCACTGTTTGGCTATTCCTCTTTATATGAATGGTGATCTTGTCGCGGCTGCGGGTTTAAGTGGTGCTGCTGATGAACTCACGGAGGCAAAATTGCGTCATTTCGCTCAAGTATTTCTGAAGTAATTCGACATTATCGAATCTTATCTACTTTTCCCACGAATCGCATCCCTCCTAGGATTTATCTAATTAAACTAATCCCGTCATTCACGATCATAATTAGGAGACGCCTGTGATTTCTCTCAACTTAGCAAAACAGATCGCTGCGGTAGCTATACAACAAGCGAAACAACAAGAATTTAACATCTGTGTCAGTGTCGTTGATCAGGCTGGATTATTAGTCCATTTTGAACGCATGGATAATGCGTTGCTCGGCGCGATTGATGTGGCAATAAAAAAGGCCAGAACAGCAGCGCTTTTCCAAACCAATAGTGCTGAGCTTGGTGCGATCGCACAACCTGGAGGTGCGATTTATACACTTGAAGCCACGAATGGAGGACTTATTTCCTTTGGTGGTGGTGTGATACTTCGTAACGAGCAAGGTAATGTCATTGGGGCTATCGGGGTTGCAGGAGCGACCGTTGAAGCCGATGAAGCCATTGCACAACTTGCAGCTCGTCAATAAGGAGACCCAGATGAAAACGGTGGTGATTACTGGCGCAGCTTCTGGCATGGGGTTAGCGGCTAGTAAGTTGTTTCTAGAAAAGCATTGGCGCGTTCTGATGATAGACTCCAATGAGGAGCACGGGCAACAGCAATGTTTGAAACTTCAAAGCCAAGGTTTTACTGAGGTTTATTTTCAACAGTGTGATATCACTCAAGCATCACAGGTCTCGCAGGTCGCCGAGTTTGCAATTGACAACTTTGGACAAGTTGACAGCGTGATCAACAATGCTGGAGTTTGGCGTGGTGGTGAACTACATCAAACAACAGAGACAGATTGGGACTTATTGTTTGATGTTGATGTGAAATCGATATTTTTGATGAGTAAGTACTTTGTGCCATACATGATTGCACAAGGTGGAGGGACCATTGTAAATACTGCTTCAGTATCAGGGCTGAATGGGGATCATCAGATGGCAGCCTACAATGCAGCAAAAGGAGCAGTTGTTAACTTAGTCCGAGCGATGGCACTCGATTATGGAAAATATAACATTAGAGTAAACAATGTATGTCCTGCCGCTTGCGCTACTCCAATGTTTCTTGCCAACGCCAAAGAAGTGATTGACACATTTAATCAGGCCAACCCTCTAGGCAGGATCTGCACGCCAGAGGAAGTCGCTGAAGCAATGTACTTCTTGGCCTCTGATGCATCAAGCTCATGCAATGGTATCAACCTACCTATTTCTGGTGGCTTAGAGCTGCATACTGGTCAACCGATACAATAAAATCGATATAAAAGCGAGGTCGGCAACGACCTCGCTTGGAACGATTTACAGATCCAGTTTCGGCTGAATAAAATCGATAAAAGCAGAAATCCGCTTGGCAACAGAAGAAGACTTATAGTAGACCGCATTAATTTGCTCCCTGCCTGAGTTGCCGATTTTTTCACCTTCTAACAACGCAATTAATCTTCCTTCCGCAATATCTTTTTTCACCATAAAGCCTGATAGGCAGGCGATTCCATTTCCCATCAATGCTAGCTGTCTCACCGTTTCACCGTTACTTGAGGTCAGCGTGGGTGTCAGCCCTGAAAATCCTTTCAGAGGCCATTCGTTGAGTGTTTTTGGTGTTGAAAATCCGATGGTATCGTGATGTTCCAAATCACTGCTCTTACTCGGAAAGCCGCGCTTTGATAAATAATCAGGTGAAGCAACAATGTAAAGTAAACTTCGGCCAAGAGGCCTTGCATGTAAAGTTGAATCATTTAATGCACCGATACGAATAGCGATATCGGTTTTCTTTTCTAGCAAATCAACAAAACCTTCATTAGAAGTTAACTCCAACTCAATATCAGGATAGGCTTGATTAAATGGCTGAACGAGTGGAACTAACTGGTGAAACACAAATGGACTGGCGGCATCAACACGCAGCCGCCCTTTGGGTAATTCCCCACGGGATATGATCTCGTCTTCCGCTTGCTGCAACTGCATCAGCCCTATTCTTACCGACTCAACGAATTGCCGCCCCTCATCCGTTAATTCAATCCGTCTTGTGGTTCGGTTTAATATCGTCACGCCAAGTTGGCTTTCTACCTTACTCACCGCTCGTGATACGCGTGCCACCTGTATATCGAGACTTTCTGCTGCCGAAGTAAATCCGCCAGCATCAACGACAGTAAGTAGAATTTCTAAATCGTCCGATTTCGTGCGCATGCTTGCCTACCATTTACTCTACAGTTTCGCTTTAATTATTGCATTTATAACAAATATTATTTGTTAAATAACCTATTTTTTGCAACGACATTTCCACGCAAAATCCCTCCATCAAATCACGACAGCGCGACACGTTAATAAGCACATTCGCTGCTGTGTACTAGAACCTAACAAAAGAGAGTAAATGATATGCCATTAGCACTTCTCGCATTGACGCTCAGCGCCTTTGCTATCGGAACAACGGAGTTTGTGATCGTGGGATTGATCCCGACCATGGCTTCTGACTTAAATGTCTCACTACCATCCGCAGGGCTGCTGGTGAGCCTTTATGCACTCGGTGTTGCGATTGGCGCACCTGTTTTAACCGCGCTAACGGGAAAGTGGAACCGTAAGCACGTGCTCATTACTGTTATGTCACTGTTTGTGATTGGCAACTTATTGGCATGGCAAGCACCTGGTTACAACACCCTTATCGTTGCTCGTATTTTGACTGGTTTAGCCCATGGTGTGTTCTTCTCAATCGGCTCCACAATTGCGACTGGCCTAGTACCTAAAGAAAAAGCAGCCAGCGCGATTGCGATTATGTTCACAGGATTAACCGTTGCATTAGTAACGGGCGTGCCGCTTGGTACTTACATCGGCCAAACCTTTGGTTGGCAATCGACGTTTTTGATTGTAGCGCTGTTAGGACTGATTGCCTTGATTGGTAGTGCTTTATTGGTGCCAAGCAACCTAAAACAGCCTGCTGCCGCTAAACTGTCATCACAACTAAAAGTGTTAACGCAACCAAGACTACTACTGGTTTATGCCATCACAGCACTCGGTTACGGTGGTACCTTTACCGCTTTCACTTTTCTTGCGCCGATTTTGCAACAGGAAACAGGATTCAGCGCCAATGCAATCAGCCTAATTATGTTGGTATACGGCGTATCAGTAGCGATTGGTAATATTTGGGGCGGCAAAATGGCCGATAAGATGGGGCCAATAAAAGCACTGACGATTATTTTTGCAGGACTCGCCACCGTATTAGTTGTATTTAACTTTACGGCCATTAACCCTATAGCAGCGGTAGCGACTATTTTAGTTTGGGGGGCCTTTGCATTCGGTAATGTTCCTGGTTTACAAGTCTATGTGGTTAAACTAGCTGAAAAATACACTCCTGATGCGGTAGACGTCGCTTCTGGTCTAAACATTGCGGCGTTTAACGTGGGTATTGCGCTTGGCTCTTGGGGAGGCGGTATGATTGTGTCAGAAATGGGCTTAATGCATACCCCTTGGATTGGAGCCGTGATAGTGATCGTTGCGCTCACTCTTACTCGAATGAGTGGACGTCTTGATAAACGTACAGAAGTTCATTTGTCGGAAGCAAACGTACTTGTGAAGTAAGTATCACGACAATGGTTAAAAGCTGGTCAAGGCTCGGCATTGACCAGCTAACTCTTACTTATAATCAACTTAGGTAGCTCACAATGAAAACGGTTTTTATCACTGGCGCCAATCGAGGCTTAGGCCTAGAGCTTGTTAAACAATACGCTCAGCGTGGGTGGTGTGTGATTGCATGCTGCCGCGACATCAACACAGCTCAGGCATTGTCTCTCTTGGCACAAACTTATCCAACCATTTGTATTCATCCGCTCGACGTGAGTAATGAGTCCCATATTCTCGCTTTGACAGAAAAATTTGCGGGCATCGCCATTGATGTACTTATTCATAACGCAGGAGTGAGCGGAGATGAATGTGAAAGCCTAGGCAACATGGGGCAAAAGGAGTGGATAAATGTATTAAACGTCAACACCATTGCGCCCATGTTAATCACGCAGGCTTTGCTTAATAACATTCTTGCGGGTGAAGATAAAACCATCATTGGGATGACTTCAATACTCGCTAGCATCGATGACAACCGCTCTGGTGGTCGATACAGCTATCGCGCATCAAAAGCCGCCCTCAACCAAATAATTAAATCTCTGGCTTGTGAGCTATCCGAAGTGGGAGTGAAGACTATGGCAATTCATCCTGGTTGGGTACAAACCGATATGGGCGGAAAGGATGGCAAGGTAACAGTAGAAGAGAGTGTTAAAGGCATGCTTAATGTTATCGACAATTTAAAACTTAAGCATTCAGGTTCATTTTTTGTCTACGATGGCACTCAATTGCCGTGGTAAGCCCTGTAGTTACGTCACATGCAAGTTCTAAGGGTATGATATGCTTTTATTTATAGTTTTAATCCTTTCTATTGTCGGTTTGATCTGGTGGTATTTACACAAAGTCTCCCGTGATATTTCCCAAATTGACTGGGATTGGGATGACGATGAGATCCTATAAATTGATATTGCCTGAATCTATGGCAGGTCACATTACATATTCTAAGGAAAAACTACGAGCCTGCTCTGGACTGAGTAAATACTTTAACGTGAAATGGGGCAGAAATACGTTAGTGCAAATGAACTAACGTATTTATTTAGGGTAAGAAAAAGTATCTTGAAGCCTTAACGCTAGTATCTATTGGAGGTTCTCTTTTATCCTATCAAACCAACCATAGACCTCTTCATAAGCTCCAAGCTGTCTGAGATCCTCGACAGTGACAAGCGGGGCTGCTTTTTCGGATAGAATCCTTTTTATCGATCCTGCGCCTTCACCAGCTATTTCATTATTGCCCGCAGCCTTTAGCTCCTTCAAAAATATCGATAAATCCTTTGGAATATTCTTATGTTTCCATTCATTTTCCCAACCATCCACTAAGTCAATGAAGTCATCGTCAATAGGGTAAACTTCTTTAAACAAGCGAGGATGAATATAATTTTCTACCTCTAGCATATTGGTTAATGTAGCCCAAGAGCCTTCTCTCTGGTTAACTTGATCGACAGCAAGCTGGTACTTAGATACATCATTATCATATATATGAACTTCGGGCTTATTCAATTTAGCTAAGTAGTTGTTATTAACCCAATGCATTAAAGTGCCACCGCCTAAGAATATCGTTAATATGCGGTCATCATTTTTCAAGTCTAGATCGAATAGTTTGCCCATATGACTAAAGAACTCAACATCAGTTGGCCCTTCCAGACAAAGGATCGTTTGCACTCCTAAGTTATCTATTGAGAGCGATACGTCAGGTAACATACCTAACGTATTGGCAATATCCTCCAAGTTTTCTTGACTCCCTTTACGAACGATAGTGGAGCCGTCTACTCGATCAACAAATCGGATTTTATCTGTATTCACCAGCCCCGCCAGAGACGGGCTATGCGTAGTAATCAGCACTTGAGTATTAGAATTTTCCGATAGATCTACAAGAGCATTAAAAAGTTCAACCTGCCATGTTGGGTGCTGTGATGTTTCGGGCTCTTCAATTGCGTAGATAACGTTACGCTCTTCTGAGTTCTTACGCTCAGCTTCCGCACGGAAGTAATTAAGCAAAATTAACCGCCTTACACCACTCCCTCTTTTATTGATCGGAATGCCATCGTCACAGTTGAATGAGAACGAAAATAATGACTCCCAAGGTTTGTGGGTCATCTCAGGAGAAAGAACATCGGCAATCTCTGGACTCATTTCCTTGAGCTTTGCCAATGTATTGTGTCCTAATTGTTCAGCTTTGATTCTAATTTGCTCTTTTACATCCTCAAGCTCAGCCTCTAATTGACTAATAGCTGTTTTTGTTATTGCTTTAAGAGGGTCTTGAACTTCTTTATCTGAGTCTTTGTTTGCACGATCAGATTGAAAAATAAAGAACAGCGGCAAGTCTAACTTTAATGACTCCCAAATTTTCTTCCCATCCTCTTTATCAATTGGGATTTCTATAACAGAAAAATCATTCAGATTTTCAACACCGTATATTGCTTGACGGATGGAAGAGCTTTTATGCTTCTTGACTTCGTTGACATCAAGCTGGTCTTTATAGCCATCTAGAAGTTTCTTTAAATCTGCAATTTTCTGGTTTATCAGAGGTGAGTCAAATGCTGTTGGGTAGTTGGCAACTAGATACGTTTTTAGGGATGATGCCGTTAGTTTATCTTTTGAACAATCCCATACTTTCTTTATAGATAGGTTGTTGTCACTATCTAGAAGATGTTCCTTTTTCAGGTCTGTTGGTACGGTATCTATCGTGTATTCCTTACCTTCAGGCTTGAAGGAGACTTGAATTGACATGAAGTCTTGACCAGCCGCATGAACGTTGTGGTCGTTAATATCTATTTTCACCGTATCATTATTGAAAAATATCTCTAATGCTTCGAGAATCGTAGATTTACCAATGTCATTTTTACCAATTATCACATTAAAATTTTCATCAAAATCGACAGACACATCCCTGTAACCACGAAAATTTTTCAACGTCAATTTTGTAATCTTCACCCCGTACTCCTTAAACCAATGAGAAATGGATTGCCACCAAAGCCATAGACACTTTGTAGCATAAGAAAGAATAGGTCAAAGAATCTCATATAGAAATGAGGTACAGAGCAGTCCTAGTTCAGAATGGGGCATAGGCTCGTTAGAGCTACTGAGGACGCAATGACTAAGTGTTTCTTAGAACTGGAAAGCAACCGAGAAGGATCCCTTCCTAGTTGCCAGCACGAAAAGGGGCAAACCTTTGTTAACTAGGTCTCGCCAGCACGCTGATGGACAGAAATGAGCTAGTGACCTTGAATGGTTAAACCCTACCGACTGTGATGATGTGGGAATTCCGATCAAAAGACGTAGATACCCACGGGCATGCCCGTGGAACTTACTATTACAACGCTAAAGCGTTGACCAAAATTACAAACAACTTACGCTGTAATTTTGGAATTGGCATTCATCCACGGGTAAACCCGTGTTTTCTGTATGCACAGAATAAAAGATAAGCTCTCAAACACTTTTAAGATAACTGAAAGACGTGATCTAGGGGGTGCGAGATTCATCTTATTTGGCAAGTGCTTCTGGAACACTCAGAAAGTCATTGAATTATGGAATGCAGACAGGATTTTTATCTCGGTAGATGAAGACTAAAACACATTGGTCTGAACCTGTAGTTCAAAACCCCCTAGTAACGCTGAAGATAAGCCAGCAACTGCACCAAGTTTTTTCAGAGATTTAGATGATTTCTTCATGCTCGATTCCTTCTTGGTTGTAGTTGATGTTGAAGTGCCTTCTCTTTGGGTCTTGCTAGTCAATGGGTAGCTTGCTGTCAGACAAGCCTCTGCCTTTACGTAGTCAGTGATTTCGTAAGTGGCACAGATGCGACCATCGGTAGCGCTTTCAGACCAATATGCTCTAGTCAACTACGTTAACTATATCACACTTTTATGAATTATAAACAAATTCATTGACTTATTAGCGTGGACTAAGAACGCGCCGCTCAGGCGCTGATTTTGTCATTTGCCCATCACTAGTTCAAGTATTTCGAAATCACGTGTTCAAATCTGAGTAACCAGCGATGCCGACACATTTTTAGGCAAAAATAAACTGGTCGCGTGACCATCGATTTGCTAATTCGATGATGATTGTGAGAGAACAACTTAGTTATACAGTTGGCTTTGTTTTATAGGATTTTACCAATCATCAGGATCACGAAGCTTTGCCTTTTCACGGCTTACAGCTTTGTCTTTAATATGTAGCTCAAGATCTAGTGAAGACAGCAGGCGCATCAGACTTTCGATACTGGACGAGGCAGGATCACGTTCAAGCTTCGATACAGTTGTCTGTTTTAGACCGACGATATCTCCGACTTTGGTTTGGTTGCGCCTTTGATTCCTGCGCACATCACGTAAATATATTCCTAATTGCTTAGGACTTGTTATGAGCATATCTACCTACCATGTCAATTAACCCCTACAGAGGATATTAGCACTTTAACCCCTTAGGGGGTTAAAGTTAATTTTACCCGCGCAAAGGGGTAATCAGTCATAGCTAGGATTAAGAGGTTTAGTTGACTAGGTAAGAACATTAGAAAACACAAGAACTTAATATATAGGTTTTCAAAGAGGTGGAATTTAACCCCCACCACACCACCACACTTAAGGTACTGATAAATAATCAGTTTTCTCATGACCAGCCCACTTAAATGACGCAATGAGTCAATTGAGTGAGGCAATGTATCAGTATAGAAGTCACCATTCTGTCTACTATGGTCGTGTTTGCGCTACCAATCGCTTTGTAGTGCTTTGACATCAGTCTTGAAACAAAGCTTGCTCTGTGGGCATTAGTGACGATGCCACCTTGATTCTCAAAGCTGGCATTGATAAGAGCTTTAACTATGTCTTATATGGTCATCGTTATATGTGTTACACCTTCAGAGGTTCATAACAACATTTATTGGCTGGTGACAGCTCTTGAATGATCTGAGTTTCACTCTCATTCAATAATTCACCAATGATTTCTAGCTCAAGACTTTTCTCTGTTAAATCTGAAGTTAATGCCAATAGCTTACTGTTTATCTGGGGGTTGAACGAGTGGTGTTCTCGTTTTAGTCGCTCTAGGATTTCCTGCTTTTTCAATATAAGAACTTTGTCTTTTTCTAACCTTTCACGGTGCGAATCAATGCTACTAAGGATCTCACCAACATCTTCTAGGTCAATGGATTTTTGTAGTTCAAATGGAAAAAGGGGTTCGAAAGAAGCATTGACCGTACCTTTCGGGTTAAGACGCTTCACCAATCTTTGTTTTTCTAAACGATACAGGTGGTTATGCATGCATTTACGCATGTCTCGTTCGCTTTTTTCTGGAAATAGCTTCGTGAGTACCAACAAAAGTTCTTTTGTTGAAAAAGTAGATGGTAGATGACTCGAAATGAGCCTTATAAAATCAACTTGTTTCATCATTACGTGTATAGTGCAGTATAGTGTTTGAAATGAAAACCCACTGGTCTGACTCCCATCAGTTGCCAGTGGGTAGGTATACAGTCAAGGTATCAGCGGCAAACTGGCTTGACCGTGTGACAATACAATCACAAAACACACTATAGTGTGTTTTGTTCTTTTCTACAAGAATGAATGAAGAATAAGATTGCGATTGAGTTTGGTGAAAAACTCGCAAAACAAAGAAAAAAAACAGGTCTTTTACAGAAAGAACTGGCTGCGCAGTGCGGCTTTAGTTTGAACTATATTGGTGTGCTTGAACGCGGTGAAAAAAACGTGACTTTAGAGAAGGTGTTTACGATATCTAAAGCACTCAAATGTTCTATCTATGATTTGATTCCAGATGAAGATTAAGCCCAAGACAGATACATCAATTTGTAATGCAGATGTTGCTTTTTGACGACTTGCAACTTACATAAGTCCCATTTTTGCTTTCAAATCCAAAGGCATCTTGGCAACGGCTAAATCCAATGTTTCTTTGACGCTTCGAGCTTTAAGTTCGTTGTACTTTTTTTCTAAAGATTGGTGACTTTGAACAATAACTTCTTTTTTATTAACTCTGATGCCCGTTTTCTTTCTTTTTAATTGCTTCTTTTGCTCAAGCTCATGCATCTCTAAAAGTTCTTGATTAACATCATCAAAGAAGGCATCAATGTCTTTACTGAATGAGGACGCATTAAAAATACTTTGTGCTGACCGACCAACGACTTTGGCTACGTTAGACTTTTTAATTTGGTAGAATTTCTTAGTCTTATTTGTTGCTACCTCACCAAAGCTTGAAATCGCTTCTTCAGCTTCCTTCTTCAAATCAAGAATGGCATGGTAAGCTTTGTGGGTTGTATGCTCTGGATCATCAATAACCCATGCTGGTTGTTCATTCTGAACTGGTTCGGTAGAGGCATCATCTAACGAGTCCAGAAACTCATCCGACATAAGTTCATCTAAATCAACATAATTATGCATAGAGTTCTTCCTCTTCCTTAACCTTACTTTCTATAGCATTCATTGCTTTGGTAATTGCAGCTAAAATCTTATCGACATTTACAGCGTTCTCTTCACTTCTCAGCTCTTTAATGCGCTTCCAGCTTGATTTGAGTGTTGGTAGGTGTGCCTCTAACAAAAAACCAAAAGCGTGTTCCTGTAACGCCTCTTTTACCATTGGTTGAATCACTTGCCATATCCCTTTGATATTACCCTCAGTGATAAGTGCATTGGTGCAATTCAGACAAAACTCAGGCTTGGCTTCTTGTGGGTTTAACGACCCCATTTTCGAACATTTAGCTCTAGAATCCGCACCATCACGAGGAATACAAGTAGCGAAAGTATTCACCTGAATATCAATGAGACGACCACTTAACGCCTCTCTTAGAGCAAGTATTCCATTATCATCTTTCACTTGCGTTAATGATGTCGCTTTTTTCACGAACTGTGCCAGACCGCCTACGTATTTTTCACCAACTTGCTCTGACTCTATAATCAGCAACTCGACCAATGAGTTTAGGTAACGCTGCTTCGCTGATTGCATTAACCCTCTAGCATTTTTATCTCTTAGATACGCCATGAAGAAAGAATTATCTAGGTGAGCAAACTGGTGGCGTATGACCGCGCCCACGTCACCCTGATAGCGTGTGAGAACTGACTCAGCCCATATATGACGAAAAGCGTGAGGAGAAGGATAGCGCACACCTTCTAATAACTCAGAGCAAATATCCATCATTGTTTTCTTATCCTTCAAATCCACTGAGCCACTAGTTAGTAGTGCTTTAGTTTCATCGGAAAGATAAGTTTCGATAATTTCTTGATGCTTTGTATTTTCAAGAGGCTTACCTTTAGAGAATAAAATAAGAGAGGCTTTCAGTGCTTTTTGAGCTTTACCTCCATTAAGTGATGAGCAAGAAAGGCGCAACCAATCTGTTTTCACCTCTTGAGCACAAGAAAGCAAGTTCTTATAACGCGCACTGCCAATACTGTATTTGGCTGACAGCAATTCTAATTCTTTTTGCTCATCAATCGTCAACTGAGTAGTGTGCTTGCTATTTAAGGTATCGAGCTTAATCACATCATTAAAAGGTTGATACGCTCTGACAAAGCCTTCCCAATTAGCACTCACTCTATTATTAATGTATGTCCCTGATTGATTAATTCTATCTTTTTTAGCGTTTCCTGCGTAAGAATACAGACACGGCTCATCACCTTCATGCCCAAACACCTCATTTAATTGCGCAGCAACTTGATAACATTGAGAGGTAACTTCTCGATTGATTTTTGTCGAACCGCCCGTTTTAGGGACAAACCACTTAAGCTTGAAGCGAAATGGAACGTGAGCATTATCGAGAATATCCAAGTTTGCTTCAGACTGTATGGACTTCAATGGAAAACCAAACTCCGATTGTCGGTAGCCTGTCCAAGCCACAACAAGGTTAGTCATCGCATAAAGTGGAATATTCAAAATTACTTTAAAGCTTTCATACGTTTTTAACTCTGAATTAGACAATTGTTTATTTGCCCAAGCGCCAATATCAGTAAGAAACTGCCCTCTCCCCAATATTTTTTCAGATACAATTGCTTGCATTTTTCCGTATACATCATCTACGGATAATTGGCTTAACGATTCAGCTTCTAAAAAGGTTTTATCTAATGAAAGCAAGTAGCCCTGCCATACCTCATTCGGGGTCTTATGTCCCTCCAAACCTAAGTATTTTTGCAGCATTAATATTCGAATTAATTCCACTGAATCACTTCGAGAGGATAACCCTAACTCAATAACTAACGCTTCAATGGATTGGTCTTTTAAAGACGTTACCAATTCAAATCGCTTCGAGTACTCTTCAAAGAGCGCATCTTTCACTTCCACTGTAAGAGCATTAAAGTTAACCCCTGCCCTATGGGCTGTCGACTTGTATTCAACACTCTCTAATACTGCTGTTAGCATGACTTCACGAAGGGAATTCGATGGACTACTATCTAAGCTCTTCATCCCATATTTAGTGCCGATACTCTCAAATACCAACCTACATACGGTGGTGTACAGAAAGTCGTTTTGATAAACCTGTTTAAGATAGTCAACGTAATACTGCCCCAACTCAAGCCCAAGAAAGTTCAAGCTACCGCCTTTTTTAAACTCAGAGAGCGTTGTGCTGTATTGTGATTGACAAATTTCATCTAAGCTTTTATCTATTTTCTTTTGTGTTAGAGAGAAATCAATAACACCAACCACACCCAGAGCTTTGAGATTGTTTCTTATTGTATGAAACCGAAATGGTGCTAGTGACCCTCGATAAGAAGGCGTAGATATACGGTTCACAAATCCATACTGGTTGACCGTTCTCGCCATAAACGATGTCCAAAAAGATTCCAACAACGATGCAGTAAGGCTTGTTTCGCCATTCTCTTTAAGGAAGGCGAAAAGATGCAACATCATTTGATAAGCAGGAAGAGCGTATTCAAAACTCGTAGGACTAATAACACTCAGACATACTAATTTTGCATATTCCTTCGCATTTAAAGGGGAGTCATACCCATCCTTTAAATAGGTTAATATGGATTCATGGTTAAAAGCAGGCAAATCAAACCATGAGAAATCTAACGTTGTGGTGCTGCCATTGCGTTTAGCTTTGAATTGCCAAGTGTCAGAATAAACATCGCCTTTATCACTTATGAAAAATGGGTTAGCGGTCAGCTTTAAACTCTGGTCATACCAAAAACTATCAATTGGATTTTTTAATACTGTTGGTGCCATAACTCCCCCTACATTGAATGAAAGACGCTCATTACCACATCATTTTTTATCATTAAGTCAAACTGCTCCCGACCTTTACGTTGTGACGCTTTACTCATCTTAGGTAGGGTATCTTCTAACCATTCCACAGTCGGTATCACGGTTTTAAATAAGTGGTCAGGGTTATGAGAAAGGAGCTTCTTATAATTCTTTTTGAATTCATGGAGATAATTATGCATCTTCAACACAGTAATAGGGTCATCTGAAACATAAATAGGCGACAATGCTTCGTTTTCTTTTTGGTCACTCAACGCCATTACGCCCACTTCATTAACGCGCCCTTTTTCTTGCCCTGTGACAACTCTAAGCCTTGCATTCATTTCCTCATGCTTGTATGCAATCAAATCTGTGACCGCCATGAACTCACTATTAAATGCTGCAACTTGCTTTTCATTCTCAGGCTTAAAATTTAAGTTAAAAACATTATGAATCAAATCCAGCATCACCTCACGAGTGATTCGACCAGAGCTATTCATCCACTCTTCATTCTCTTCGGTTAAGTAGCTTACTTTCTCAGTTTGGTTCGAATGGGAATTACGATTAATGAGATAATTCAAGGTGTATGGGTCACTAAATGCATGAACCGCACTATTTTTAATAGCTTGAAGACCAAAAATATGTTTCTGACAAGGTGATTGCGATTGAGCGACTAGTTTACGCCTCTCTCCTATCGTTATTTTTTTTGGGTTCTCAATAACATTTTCAGGATGGATACCGTGGGAAATCAGGGCGCAAATTGCTTGAGGCGTTAAATTGGGTAGCTGCTGTTTTTCGTGTGCAGCTTCAAGCTTTTCAGACAAATCGCTTATTTGCAGTAGCTCATTAAAAACACCTAAAAGTGAGTTGTTTGTGTTACTAATCACCAAGACTTGGTTAACAAAGAAAGGTAAGCCTTCATCTTGCTGCTCTAGTAGTGCTAAAAGCGCCTTACCTTCTGGTGTTCGAGCGGATAAAGAACGGGTTGTATGAAACACTTTAGACCGCCCCTTAAAATACTCACACTCAATATTGGTCACTCTCCCGCCAATTTTCATCAATCTAAAACCAGAATGCGTCAGCTTAGGTATGTCTGTCGGTTGCACAGTTAAGCTTGCCATCAGCCAAGCAAACATTAACCTCTCTACATTAGTCAGTGCTTTTGATGAATCATCCTTTAAGACCCTCTTTATCCATTCGAGAGAGAGAAGAGGGCCATCTAGTAATGCAGAAGAATGCAATTTTATGAAATTCGCATTAACTTTCGCTTTGTCACGTTCTTTATTCAGAAAAAGGCTATCACACTCATCCTGACTCTTTAATGCAGAAGAAATAGTACTGTAGGCAGCTAAACTATTTGAATTAGAAAGAATGAAAGTCCCCAGTGCTGCTTTAAGTGCATTCGATGGATTATCTTGCTTGTGGTAAGCAGACAACATCAAATAAATGATATTACCGACTGCTTTACGCTTCTCACTAGTTTTATCCTTTGACTCAATAACTAACCAAGGACTTAACTGCGGTTTAATACTCCTAATCAGCGTTTGTAGTTCATCTTTATAGGTTTTCAGTTCAAGAATGACAGTAGCTGCGGTTAAGCTTAATGAACTCACCGCCAGTTTTGGGGAAGCGAGAGCGGAATAAAGCTCAATTCCAATACCAATATCGTCTCTTCTTAACCAGTCTAATGCACCGAAATAACTGGCAATGGATTTTTGAGACTTATTCAAATTAGGGGTCTGTTTTGTTTTACGAAGTTCAATAAGATAACCATACTCATCACTACTTAACTCCTCTCTTAATGATTCAGACTCAATGGCATAACCCAATACACTCTTTAACTTTGATATTGGGCTTACCCCCCCATGATTCTCCAACTCATCCATTCGGTCGGTTTCGTAACGCTTTAGTATTTCGTAACGATTTTCAATTTTGTAGGCATTAATCCATGCAATAAATGGTTTGACTGTGCTCGAAAAGTAATATTTTGCAGAAAGCGCAGCGCTTTTATCAAAAAAGGCGTAGTTATAAGCCGCAATCATTGCCTTGTAGATAATCGATTTATCGGAGTCCTCGGTATCGGTCATGGATAGAATATAGGCAGCACTACCTTGCTCTAGTTTAGGGATAGAAATAGATCTAACAGAGAAAGGCAACTCTAGTGATGTGATAGGTTGATTTTTCTTAAATTCACTTGATAACGCCTTTTCTATCTCAGCGCTTGAAAATTCCTCTAAATCATCCATGAACCACCTCCCTTAGTAACTTCTCTCTCTGCCCACAAGCATGAATGTACACTTTAGTGGTTTGGTTTGAATACTTGCTATCTACTTTATGTCCTAAGCGTCTTGCAGTTTCAATATACACCGCAGATTCCGTGGTAATCGATTCGTATGATTTCCTTGCTTTTTGGCAACCTTCATAGAAAATATCAGTGCCAAATGAGTGTCTTAGGTGGTGGTAACTCAGCGCTTTACCCAACTCTTGGTAGCCTGAGTAAGCTTCTGGATTCTCTTGCATTAATTTGCGAACTTTCTCTAACACCCTAGAAAAAAGTTGAGTGCCGTATTGCTTACCTACGGGCTTACCAAAAGTGTCATTAGTAGAGTTGGATACCAATAACTGATTACTCTCAGTTTTTGGTCGCTCCAAATCATAATAACGCTTCATTAAATTAAGGTGAGAGCGTTCAATGTAAAGCTTTCTCTTTGAACCATATTTTGCGTGAAAAGAAGCTAGGTGGTACTCAAATTCCTCTTTATCAGGATTAGTCATCATATCTTTGAAAAGGCTCAATAAGCCTTTTTGAATAGAGCCATCAGCCTTAAAGTCTTCTAAGTAAAACCCTTGGTTCTCTTTGGTTCGACAACCAAGCTCTCCACCATTGCGTAGAACAATGCCCTCCAAAAGAGTATCGGTATTGGCGTAAAGCAATTCTCTCGTTGCTGGAAGTAGGTATTTTATGATGAGTTTTGATTTGCTATTGGAGCGAACTAATTCTCTATTCTCTGAATATATAAAGATTTTTTTATATGACATATCAAAGAAGTAAGACAGCCAGTTGTAATAACTCTCTAATGACATTACCGCTCGTTTAACGACAACTTCACTAGCTTCCATCGTATGAACTAGATGGTCATTAATGAATGTATTCATATATTCAGCGGGAAGAGCAGTATGGTTATCGAGTGTAAGTAGGGGGTGATCTGTTCCTTTCCCATAATCTTCTAACCACTCAAGGAAAACGCCCAATTTTTCCCCTCTGACATTTTGAGCATCCTCACCAATTTCAACCTCCTTGAATTGGAAGTCATATTGTTCGGTCTCAGGGTTCTTTACTTTCTCATGGACAACAGAAAGTCCATTCAAGGTGGTGTAACGATTATAAAGGCAAGGTAACAGAAGTGGCACGTCGTTATCATCAAGATAAATCCAGTGCTGGTTATGAGTTTCATCATTTGTTCTTTGCATACATTTTTACCATTACGTTACCACCCACAAGTAAAAGGTAGTAAACAATAAAAATACTTACAAATTTTTCTTTAAGTTAACACATCAGAGTTTAGAAACAATCCATATCAATATGGATAATTTTTTTGATTTTATTTTCCAATTCAAAACCATCAAAGAACTGTATACATGAACAGTATATTCTTGGTTTCTATGGATTGAAATGAATTGCTTTTAAAAATTAAAGAGCCTGCACAAAACAGGCTCTTTAATCGTAGCTCAGGCGATACGATCTTTTTCCCAATGCGCTAACTTTTCAGCTCTTGCTGCGGCCTTAGCTTCGCGTTTTTTACGTGCATCACAAGGCTCTGGGCAATTGCACACTTTTTCAATGCCAACAGCACCTAATCCACCACAGCTGCCTTTGACTACTTTCTTTTGAAAGACATAGCCAACGGCCATCGCGGCAATGACACACAGAAATACACTGAATGTAATGAAAAAAGTATTCATAACTTAACTCACTTTTTATTTAGAAATGGCTTAAATGCGCTGGAGGCAATCTCTTCAAAACCTTGTTCTGTTTTCACAATCATGAACACAGGAATATTGTATTGCTCTGCAACCTCAATACCTTTCGTCTCTCCTAGTACCATTAATCCAGTCGCTAGGCCATCTGCCGTCATTGAAGATGCATCCAAAACGGTAACTGATACCACTTTATTATGGATGGGTTTTCCAGTGATTGGATTGATAATGTGAGAATAACGCACACCATCTTGCTCAAAATAATTGCGGTAATCACCTGAAGTGGCAATTGCCAGATCTCCAGGTTCAATGATCTCTTGAGCGGTACGTTCATCAACTGTCGGTTTTTCTATGGCGATTCGCCAAGCTACGCCTTCTCGATTTACGCCTTTTAAGCGCATCTCACCACCGACTTCAACCATGTAATTGGCAATGCCTTGTGATTGAATGTAGTCAGCGACCACGTCGACTCCCCATCCTTTCGCAATAGTTGAAAGGTCCACATAGAGATTAGGAAGATCTTTACTTAACGTAGTGTCGGTTGCGCGAAGATGCTCAATGCCTATGTTGGTTTTACGCTCAGCCAATTCTGCATCGCTTGGCACCACATCAGGACGAGCTTCAGGGCCAAAACCCCATAGGTTAACCAAAGGACCAACAGTGACATCCAATGCACCTAAAGTAAGACCGTTAAGACGCAGCGCTTCTTTCACCACGGTTGCGGTTTGAGAAGAAACCGTAAAAGGTTCCGTTCCTTGATATTGATTAAAACGGCTGAGCTCGGAATCTTTACGATAGGTCGACATTTGATCGTTCACTTCTTCCAATAACCGATCAACTTCCTTTTGAAGAGCCTCCGAGCTAGGGATACCTTCAGCTTTCAGGTACTTAATATTGTAAGTCGTGCCCATAGTAGGGCCACTGAGATGAACTTGCTCAACCGATTTTTCACAACCCGCCAAGATGAATAGAGAAGCTAACGCAACAAGCCATTTTTTCACTTGTTTACTCCTAAAAATGAAAGTGAATATAGAAAAGAAGTGGTTATAGAAAAGAAATTCCTACACCTATTTTCTATGTTAACTGAGTTGGAATTCAAAGCCACAAGGCAAAACTAAAACTAAAACTAAAACTAAAAAAACAATGGCTGACTCATCAGAGCCAGCCATGGGTTTTACTTACTTCAGTGAATTAACCACCGAAGTCATCAAGAAGGATGTTCTCATCTTCTACACCAAGGTTCTTCAGCATGCCAATCACAGCCGCATTCATCATCGGTGGACCACACATGTAGTATTCACAATCTTCAGGCGCTTCATGGTCTTTCAGATAGTTTTCATACAATACATTGTGGATGAAACCTGTGTATCCATCCCAGTTATCTTCAGGCATTGGATCAGAAAGCGCACAATGCCATACGAAATTCGAGTTTTCAGCTGCAAGGCCGTCAAAATCTTCAACGTAGAACATCTCACGCTTAGAGCGCGCACCATACCAATAAGACATCTTACGGGTAGATTTTAAACGCTTAAGCTGATCGAAGATGTGTGAGCGCATTGGAGCCATGCCCGCACCACCACCGATAAAGACCATTTCTGCATCCGTATCTTTGGCAAAGAACTCACCAAATGGACCAGAAATAGTACATTTATCACCTTCTTTCAGTGACCAAATGTAAGAAGACATCTGACCCGGTGGCACATTGGGATTATTAGGCGGCGGCGTAGCAATACGCACGTTTAGCATAATAATACCGAACTCTTCAGGGTAATTCGCCATTGAGTAAGCACGAATAATATCTTCATCAACTTTTGACTCGTAGCGGAACAGGTTAAATTTGTCCCAATCGCCACGATACTCTTCTGGCACGTCAAAATCTGAATATTTGATGTGGTGTGCTGGCGCTTCGATCTGAATGTAACCACCAGCACGGAAAGGTACTGACTCGCCATCAGGGATCTGAAGTTTAAGCTCTTTAATGAAGGTGGCTTTGTTGTCGTTAGAGATAACGGTACATTCCCACTTTTTAACACCAAAAATTTCTTCAGGAAGTTCAATATCCATGTCTGTTTTCACAGCCACTTGACACGCTAAACGTTCACCCTCACGAGCTTCACCTTTAGTAATGTGATCAAGTTCAGTAGGAAGAATATCACCACCACCAGATTTCACTTTTACACGGCATTGACCACAAGAGCCGCCACCACCACACGCCGATGATACAAAGACACCAGAACCTGCAAGTACGCTCAGTAGCTTGCCACCTGGATTAGTCACAATAGACTTATCTGCATCACCGTTAATTGAAATTGTAATGTCGCCTGTTGGAACTAGCTTAGATTTAGCAAATAGAATTACCAAAACGAGTGCTAGAACAATCAGGGTAAACATCACTACACCAAGAATAATGTCCATTGACTATTCCTTAATTGTTGCGGTTTACCCGACTTACAGTTGAACACCAGAGAAAGACATAAAGCCTAACGCCATTAGACCCGCAGTGATGAAGGTAATCCCTAAACCACGTAAACCCGGAGGTACATCTGAATATTTCATTTTCTCACGGATACCGGCAAGAGCGACAATCGCTAACATCCACCCCACACCCGAACCGAAACCGTAAACGACGGATTCAGCAAAGTTATAATCACGCTGAACCATGAAAGATACACCACCAAAAATGGCGCAGTTCACTGTGATTAAAGGTAAGAAAATGCCCAGCGCGTTATACAAAGGTGGGAAAAAACGATCCAATATCATCTCTAAGATCTGTACCAATGCGGCAATAACACCGATAAAGGTAATGAAATTTAGAAATGTAAGATCAATATTTTCACCCAATGCACCTGGTTTAAGTAACAAGTTATAAACCAAGTTATTTACTGGTACTGAAATGGTCAGAACAACCGTAACCGCAATTCCTAAACCAAACGATGTCTTTACTTTCTTAGATACAGCAAGAAATGTACACATACCCAAGAAGAAAGAGAGTGCCATGTTTTCGATAAAAATCGATCGAACAAGCAAACTGATATAATGTTCCATAACGCCCTTACTCCTTCGCTTCTAGTTGTTCAGGTTTGAACGTGCGAATCGCCCAAATCATGAAGCCAATTAGGAAGAATGCCGAAGGTGCTAGCAGCATCAAACCGTTAGGTTGATACCAGCCACCATCTTTCACAAGAGGTAGAACTTCCATTCCAAATAGCTTGCCTGAACCAAGAAGTTCGCGGAAGAAACCAACAGTGATCAATACAAAACCATAACCCAGACCATTACCGATACCATCGATAAAGGAAGGAATCGGTGCCGACTTCATTGCAAATGCTTCAGCACGGCCCATTACGATACAGTTAGTAATGATCAACCCTACGAATACCGATAGCTGTTTCGAGATATCGTATAAGTAAGCACGTAGGATCTGGTCAACAACAATAACCAATGAAGCAATGATCGCCATCTGAACGATAATACGCACACTGTTAGGTATGTGGTGACGAATTAACGAAACGAATAAGTTAGAGAAAGCCGTTACAAACATAACGGCTAGCGTCATAACAAACGCCGTTTCCAACTTAGTGGTTACCGCAAGGGCAGAACAGACACCAAGCACTTGGAGTGCAATTGGGTTGTTATCCAACACTGGCGCTAGAATGCTCTTTTTAATCTCTTTTGCGCTAGACATTAGTTCAAACCTCCGTCACGAACTTTTGCTAGGAATGGACCAAAGCCCATATCACCTAACCAGAAGTCGAAAGTGTGTTGAACACCGTTACTGGTCAGTGTTGCGCCAGAAAGTCCATCAACGCCATGCTCAGATCCGGCAGGAGCGCCACCTTTCACAACTTTAATTGCAGGTTGGTGGTTGTCATCAAACAATTTCTTGCCAACAAATTGAGCACGCCATGATGGGTTTTCAACTTCACCACCCAATCCCGGAGTTTCACCTTGTTCGTAGTAAGTAATGCCGGAAACGGTATTACCATCGGTTTCTACAGCCACAAATGCGTACATCATTGACCACAAACCATTACCGTGTACAGGCAGAATCACCTTGCTGGTTTTATCGCCGTCGTTCACCAGATAAACCACACCAACATTCGCACGACGTTGGATCTTCGCTTTATCTTGTTCAGCGCTCAGCTTGATCGATTCAGAGGCTTCTTTCGCTGCTTTGCGTTGATCGTAGTTAGCTGCATCGCCTTCAACAAAGTCACCCGTCTTGAAGTCAACCAGACGTGGTTCAATACTTTTATTGAACAACTCAACGATTTGTTTACTGCCTTTCGCTTCAATGCCAGCGACTTGCAGAATTTTGCTCTGCTTGTCCAGCGCCGCATTTTCTCTTTGCTTGTCACGCAGGCCAACCGCTGCTGTCGATACGATGATTGAGCACACTAAGCTCAATGCGATAACAACAAACAGCGTTTTTTTAATGCTATCGTTATTACTTGCCATAGCGTGCTAGTCTCCGCTTGATGTTCTTCTCAATCACAATATGGTCAAACAAAGGTGCAAATAGGTTCGCAAATAAGATCGCCAGCATCATACCTTCTGGGTAAGCTGGGTTAACCACACGAATCATCACACACATTGCACCAATCAAAATACCGTATGCCCATTTACCTTTGTTAGTAAATGAAGCCGATACTGGGTCGGTTGCCATGAAGAACATACCAAACGCAAAGCCACCAAGTACTAGGTGCCAATGCCAAGGCATATTAAACATTGCATTTGTGTCTGAACCAATAACATTGAACAGCGTTGATATGGCAATCATACCTACCATAACACCTGCAATAATGCGCCATGAAGCAATGCCCATGTAGACAATAAATGCCGCGCCAATCGCCAGTGCTAACGTCGATACTTCACCGATAGAGCCAGGAATGTTACCAACAAATGCGTCCATCCAAGTAATGGCTTCGCCAGTGACCTTATTGATCAGAGCACCGTTACCACCTTGAGCCCATTGGCTTAGCGCCGTTGCACCAGAAAAACCATCTGCAGCTGTCCAAACAACGTCACCAGAGATCTGTGCTGGGTAGGCGAAGAATAGAAAAGCACGACCGGCTAATGCTGGGTTTAGGAAGTTACGCCCAGTACCACCAAAGATTTCTTTGGCAACAACCACGCCAAAGGTAATCCCTAGAGCGGCTTGCCATAAAGGCAGTGTGGGTGGAACAATCAGAGCAAACAAAATTGAAGTTACAAAGAAACCTTCGTTAACTTCATGCTTACGCACCATACAAAACAGCACTTCCCAAAAACCACCGACCAAGAATACCGTGGCGTAGATAGGTAGGAAGTAAGTCGCACCGAGCAGCATCATACTTGCCCAACCGGCTTGCGTACTTAATGTACCGCCAAGCATTTCAGTTAGCCAATAGTGCCAGTTACCACTGATGACTGTCGCCAATTCAGCGCCAGAATACAGATGGTTAAGTGCAGTAATCGATTGGTGACCAACGTTATACATACCCCAGAACATCGCTGGGAATACCGCTAGCCAAACCATGATCATGATGCGTTTGAGGTCAACGCTATCACGAACGTGTGAGCTTCGTTTTGTAACTAAACCAGGCGTATAAAAAAGCGTTGCGGCTGCTTCATACAAGGCAAACCATTTTTCATGTTTGCCGCCAGGTTCAAAATGATGCTCGATGTCTTCAAGAAACTTTTTAAGGCCCATGAAAATTACCCTTCCTTCTCAATCTTGTCTAGGCACTCACGAAGTAGCTGACCATATTCGTATTTACCAGGACATACAAAGGTACACAATGCGAGATCTTCTTCGTCCAGTTCAAGGGCACCGAGACGTTGAGCGCTATCGATGTCACCTGCACATAGGTCACGAAGTAGGAGCGTTGGTTCCATATCTAGTGGCAACACTTTTTCATAGTTACCAATAGGTACCATCGCACGATCACTACCATTGGTTGTGGTTGTCATGTTGAACAACTGACCTGTGAATAGATGACCAAGGAAAGAGCGAGTGACTGAAAATTTGTTCTTGCCAGGCATTGCCCAACCAAGAAAATCTTTGTCACGACCTTCACGCAGAACCGATACTTGGAGGTGGTAACGACCAAGATAAGCTACAGGCCCCGCCGCTTTCACACCAGAAAGTACAGAACCAGAGATGACACGAACTTCGCCCGGCATCAATTCGTTATCCGTTAACTCTTCTAGGCTAGCACCAATCTGAGTACGGACAAGACGAGGTTTGTTGACCACGGGTCCTGCAAGCGACACCACTCGTTGTGTGTATAGCTCACCGGTTAAGAACAATTGACCAAACGCAATCACGTCTTGGTAATTGATGCTCCACGCCACATTGACTGCATTTACTGGATAGAGGAAATGCATGTGAGTCCCTACAAGACCAGCAGGGTGTGGGCCATCAAACACATGTTCTTCAACGTTTGGCTGTGAAGAGCGTGGTAAGCTAGTACCAGATTTACAGACGTAAACCTTGCCCTCAGTCAGAGTTGAAAGGATATCGAGACCAGCGACGAATGCTTCAGATTGCTCATTAATGATCGTCTCAGGTTTTGCCGCTAATGGATTGGTATCCATTGCTGTCACAAAAATAGCCTGAGTTGAAGACTCAATTGCTGGAACCTTGCTAAACGGACGAGTACGCAACGCAGTCCAAAGACCAGACTCAACTAACTGAGTTTTAACCGTTTGACGGTCAATACTTGCTAGTTGGCTAGCTTCAAAGCTATCGAACGTGATTTGCTCATCACCTGCCACTTCAATCACAACGGATTGTAGGACACGTTTGGCGCCACGATTGACTTCGATAACCTTACCGCTTGCTGGTGAAGTAAATTTAACACCCGGATTCTTTTTATCTTCAAAAAGAATTTGAGCTTTCTTTACTTCATCGCCTACGCGAACATGCATGGTAGGACGCATGCCAACGTACTCTTCGCCAAGCAAGGCGACTTTAGTGATGGTCTTACCATCATTAATCACCTGGGAAGGAGTTCCTGCAATAGGAAGGTCCAAACCCCTTTTTATTGTAATCATACGCACTTGCACTATTTTATCGGGAAAAAGATTCTTTTAATTGCGTAAGTTCAAGGCTTGTTTATCTTTCATGGTCGTTCTTGATAAGAGGCCAAATGAAAGTTAAACCAGCCTTAGACACGACATTTCTGTGTCCGATTTTGGCTTGTTTTAAACGCCAGAACCGCAACATCCTTTTAATAACCTCATCACAAGTATGGTATGAGATCCATTAGGTGCAATAGTCTAGCATTTTTTCGGAACCTGATGCCATGACCAATCCTCTGATAAGTCGTTTTATTTGGAAGGATTTGAATCATAAAGGCTAGCGAATAGTCATAACTTTGAAGCATCGCACAAATAACCTATTCCTTACCCCTTATGAGTATTTATTTTTATTCACTACCTAAAACAATTTCTCTCAACTTGTTCATCTCGTCAATTTGTTTAAATACTGTTAACATTCCGCTCAAAAACAGAACAAGAGAACAGCATATTCAGACGGCTCTGAACGAGTTATTTTCCACCGCCCATACACATAGGACTATCAGGTACGCCACTAATTTGCGCCTGCCACTCTTGTGGTGTGTAGGTATGAATCGAGAGTGCATGAATGTGGTTCGCTAACTCTTCTGCCAACACTTGGTTAACCTGTCGGTGACGGCCAATCAAACGCATTCCTTCAAAACTGTCACTCACCACAATGACTTTAAAATGGCTTTCCGATCCTGAAGGCACATTGTGCATGTAGCTTTCATTTTCGACTTTCAAATAATCAGGGTGAAATGCTTGATGCAATTTTTGTTCGATTATGGGTTGGATCATACCGTTGCCTTTCTTCCTCAAATAAGAGCATGAGAACATATACGAGTGTAAAGAGATTTAAGTTTAACTAGCCTTATAGAATAGCGAAAGGTTTTGGTTCCTTGTTTCTACGCCATTTGAGACAATGCATCCGTAATTCTCACTACGACCTATAAAAAATTATGAAAACAGAGTTGGCACTGCATGATCGAACGTTGAGCTTGCACCGTTTCCCACATCGTTCAAACGAAACATTACAAGCTTGGGATGCGGGCGATGAATATATGATTAATCATATTGAAGCGTTGAATTTAGCAATAGGCAAACGCATCCTTATTTTAAACGATCACTTTGGCGCTCTATCGTGTTGGTTTGCAGATAAGCATCACGTCACCATGATGAGCGACTCTTTTATTTCGCAACAAGGTACGTTAAACAATCTTCAGCGCAATCAGTGCCGCAACGTGCAATTGCTCTCAACAATGGATGCCATCCCTGAATCGGTCGATCTGGTGCTTTTTCAATTGCCCAAGAGCAATCGCCACTTGGTTTGGCAATTAAGCCAACTCCGTCAGTCCCTTGCCCAAGATTGCCCTGTGATAGCGGTCAACAAAGCGAAAGAGATCCACACATCAACCTTAAACTTATTTGAAAAGTATTTAGGTTCAACAAGCACTTCTCTTGCATGGAAAAAACACCGCCTCGTTTTTTCAGCACCGAACGTATCACCGATTGAAACGGTGGAACCCATAACTGAATGGGCCGTAGAAAGCGAATCCATCCGTCTAAAAAATCTGCCGAATGTCTACTCAGGTGAGGGATTGGATCTCGGCGCACGCTTTTTTCTACAGCATCTTCCACAAGATCCTAAGTTACAGCACATCATCGACCTTGGATGCGGCAACGGGGTGTTATCAATCAAGATGGGCCAACTCAATCCTCAAGTACGCATGACCTGCGTTGATGAAAGCTTGATGGCCGTCGAGTCTGCAAAGCTAAATTTGCTGGGGAATTTAGGAGAAGATCGCAATATTCAATGCATTGCGAATAACTGCTTAGATGGTTTTCAACAAGAGAGTAGCTGTTTAGTATTGTGCAACCCACCATTCCATCAACAACAAGCTATCACGGATCACATTGCTTGGCAGATGTTCTGTGATGCAAAGCATGTTCTTAAAAAAGGGGGACGATTATTAGTGATCGGCAATCGCCACCTCGGCTACGATGTAAAACTAGCAAGATTATTTGGCCAAGGGCAGGTAAAAACTGTCGCGACCAACCATAAATTTGTTATCTTACAAGCAACTAAATAGGCAAGGATAAGAAAGGAAATGACCATGAAAAAACTGGTTCTCGCAGCCTCAATCGCATTACTCACCGCTTGTGCCGCACCTCAGCAACAGCAAATCAACTTTATGCCTACTGCAACGACCAGCAAAAATACGGTCGTCAACAATAAAGCCTTTACTCTGGTTAGCAAAGATGTTCGATCGGCGCAATATGTGGCTTTAGTGGATAGTGGCCGCTCTAATATTGAGCCAATTCATGCCAAACAAAATGTTCGCATTGCGGTTGAGAATGCGTTGGCAGAACAATTTAGCTCTCAAGGCTATCGCTTAACAGTGAACAGCGAAAACAATGTCACCGTTGAAATTGCAGAAGCACTAGTGACGGTAAAACACAGCGTCATGTCGAATGAAATGGATGGCAGTGTCACGCTTGAAATCACCGCGGAAACACCAAAAGGCAAATTGGTGAAAACGTTCAACGGAACGGCAAAACGTTCCGGTACACTCAGCGCTTCAAATGATGAGATTGAAATGGTACTCAACGATGTCATGAACTTGGTACTTAAAGAAATTGCCAATGACAGCGAACTTAATGGTTATTTACAGGAGCGATTTTAATGTTACGTTCTCTCGTTACGACATTAGCGCTCGTCAGTTGCACTGCGTTTTCGGCGCCCAACGTCCTAATTGAGACGAACTTAGGGTCATTTACTGTTGAACTTAATACAGAGAAAGCGCCAACGACTGTCGCAAACTTCGTAAAATATGTTGAAGATGGCAGTTATGTTGGCAGCCAGTTCCACCGCGTTATCCCAGGGTTTATGGCACAAGGCGGCGGATTTGATGCGGATTTAAAACAACTCACCACTTACGCTCCCATCAAAAATGAAGCGAGCAATGGGTTGACTAATGACACCGCGACGATCGCAATGGCCCGTACCAATGATCCTAACTCGGCTACTCGCCAATTCTTTATTAACTTGGTCGATAATGATTTTCTCAACTACAACGCTCGCCCACCGGGTTATGCAGTCTTTGGTAAAGTCACGCAAGGGTTTGATGTTGTGCAAAAAATGGCTCAACAGCCGACCAGCACGAAAGGGCGAATGCAAGACGTTCCCATCGAACCAATCGTTATTACGAATGTCACACTAGAACAATAACCATACCAACGCCGATTTATCGGCGTTTGATTTTATTGGGTCGCCTTTCGACCTAAGCTGCTTTACTGACAAGGATTCACTGTATGCCATCAACCTCCTCCTCTCTCACTTGGATGGAAACTATCCGTAGCTATCTTGATAAACGCCTATTGTGGGTATTTATGATGGGGTGTTCGAGCGGTTTTCCGTGGGTTTTGATTGGTTCAAATATGTCAGGATGGCTAAAAGATGCAGGCTTAACCACCGCTGCTATTGGTTATTTTGGCAGTGTCTTCGCAGTTTACGCGATTAATTTTCTATGGGCCCCATTGGTGGATCGCGTCAAATTACCCATTCTGACGCCATTATTAGGTCAACGCCGCAGTTGGGTATTTTTGTGCCAATCGATCATTTTGATCTGTACGTTGCTGATTGCGGGTGTCAATCCAGCCCAAAATTTGATGTTTACCTCAATGCTTGCCTTGGGCATTGCGATCGCTTCTGCCACTCAAGATATCGCGATTGATGCTTTTCGTATCGATACTTTCCCCAAATCACAAGCCAATAAGCTGCCACAAGCCTCCGCCATGGCCATCATGGGGTGGTGGACTGGATATTCTCTGCCGGGCTATCTCGCTTTTGTAAACGCCGATAGTATCGGTTGGAATGCCGTTTATTATGGCATGGCACTCTGTGTCGGGCTGTTAATGCTTTTCACGCTCTTGGTGGGCGAACCAAAAACACATCGCGAAGCACTACAGCATCAAGCGGAGCTGCGACACAATCAAGTAGTTGGTTCGAAAGTCGTCGCGTGGTTCACCGTTACCGTAATCGAACCATTTCTCGATTTCTTCAAACGCAATGGCGCGCAAGTAGCACTAACCCTGCTGTTGTTTGTCTTTTTATTCAAGATTGGCGAAGCTTTTCTTGGCCGAATGTCGATTCCATTTTACAAAGAAATTGGCTTTAGCAACGAACAAATTGGCCACTACTCGAAGTTAATTGGTTGGGGAGCAACCCTATTCTTCACTTTGATTGGCAGTATGTTTAACGTGCGATTTGGTATTGTTCGCGGCTTGATGATTGGTGGCATCGCGATGTCTGCCAGTAATTTGATGTTTTCGTGGATCGCTCAAGTTGGCCCTAATGAGCATCTGTTCTTGGCGACCATAATTGTCGATAACTTTACCACTGCGTTTTCCACCGTGGCCTTTGTTTCGTTTCTTACTGTGTTAACAGGGCAGGCATTTTCAGCAACGCAATATGCGCTATTGGCCTCTCTAGGAAACTTTGGCCGCACCACGCTGGCTTCCTTTAGCGGGGAGTTGGTCGACTATCTCAATAATTGGTCACTATTCTTTATTATTACCGCACTGATGGTAGTACCAAGCCTTATCATGCTCTACTCACTGCGCCATTATTTTGCTGATTTACTGCAAAAAGCTCGGCAGAGAGACATCGATGATATTGCCAAGCAAGGCATTGATAAGCGTTAGATGAAAAAAAGGTCGTACAATACGACCTTTTTTAATTTGATGTGCCTGCTATGGACTACGGATAGAGACCTTTACCAAATAAGTTAAACACTCTCGCAACACCTTGCGTAAACAGCATCGGCTCAGTTAGCACCGTTAAGCATAAACAATCTTCATCCACTTTGGTAAAAGGGCTGTGTTTAATACTCGCATCTCTTTGAATGAAATCACCCACTTGATAATGCCCATCTTCATCACTGAAGCCACCATGGAGCACCAAGGTCGACTCAACCCCTTTGTGTGTATGCTGAGGGATCTGCACGTTGTGATTGATGTACATCAGGTTCATGCGAGAGTCTTCAGCAATATCTAGATGGGCACTAAAAACTTTACCACCATAGCTGCGCCACTCGCCTTTAAAACGAATCAGTTGGCTCAGTGTACTAGGCAGCATCACAACGCGATCATTGACTTTAATTTCTATCGGCTCAGGCTTACGCAAGGTCGATGGGTGTAGAGTATCCAGCGCCGTGATCGTTTCAAACATCTGGTTTAAATGATCATCATTAGAAACGGCCATTCTTTGTTGCGGCAACGATTGGCTCAGCAATGCTTCGGCGGCCCGAGTTTCTAAGTATTGAACCTGTTGACGACACTGAGTACAGAGTTCAAGGTGAGTGGCAATCATAATGCCATGCGCCGCATCAATTGAACCATTGGCATACTGCTGCAGTACTTCGTTGCTTGGATGGTGGCTCATAATTGCTCCGCTTGAATAGAATGTCTAAGTTTTTCAACGGCTAGTCGTAAACGCGATTTGACAGTACCGAGAGGAATATTGAACATCTCCGCAACCTGCTGCTGGGGCAGTTCTTCAAGATACACCGCCTTCACGATGGCTTGCTGAGCTTCAGGCAACAACGCCACAAACTTTAATATTTGCTCTTTTAACATGTCATGTTCAGGACAATAATGTTCAACCAAATCAGGTGGGCAGTAGTCAGCTGGCCAAATATCATCGGCATAAACATGTAACTCTCGTCCGCGCTGCTTACGCAGGAGATCAAAACACAAATTGCGTGCAATCGTGTAAACCCACGTCGAAAGCGAACTTTTTCGGTTATCGAATAGGTGAGATTTCTGCCACACCGTGGTCATGGTTTCTTGCACCATTTCTAACGCCACTTGCTCACTGCCTACATGCTTAAACGCAAACTGTTGTAAGCGAGGAGAGAAATAACGAAACACTAAGGCAAACGCCTGCTTATCACGTTGCTTGACACGTTCCATGCATTCAGCCCAGTCTTGCTTGGTGTAGCTTGGGCTTAGCGACACACTATGCTGAGAATCACTGCTCATGCTGCGCTCTTCCTTTAGGAGTAACCGTTGTTATTGGCATACAGTAGCCATAAACCTTTATACGTGAGTAATGCATACATCGATCACTCGTCGTATTCTTTTTTATACAAAGCCACTACTACAGAGCGACTTCTCGTTTAAGTTTACTGCACGCTTTCAAAGTTAGTGTGAGACTTCGATTACCTGCAATAAAAAGTCAACCGCACTGTGCGCGTCATCCTGCTTCATTAAATCATCAAATTGTTGAATCGAGATAGGGAGCAGCTCTAGCCATCGCTGCGCCACCCAACTGGCATCATCAAAAAAACAGTGCGAATAGAGCTCGCCAAGCTGAGGGAATTGTTGATAAACCGCTTGCAGCTGGTGGCTTAAATACCATTCGTGAGGTTCTAAATCTCTTACTGGCCAACTGGGCAATAACGTGACCTGAGCAACTCGCAGGCCATCAAATTCGCTCACTACTGACTCTATTTTAAAGCGCTCCATTCCCATCACGGTTAATCCTAACATCCCATTGTCGAGCGCTTCAAAATCAACAATCTTAACCAACATCCCAAATTTAGATAACTGATTTGCTTTATTGCCTTTTTTGTTATCAATCAAACAAATCCCAAATGTAGAGTCAGACTGGCTGGATTGAGTGACCATCCTCTTATACCTTGATTCAAAGATCCGTAGCTTCATTTTCCCTTCTGGTAAAACGATTGAAGCTAAAGGAAACAGCATCAATTTCTTCATCATTCATCACTCTTCATCATGCCCGTCAATAAATACGTTGAAGATTACAAAACGATCACTAACTAAAAATGTTGGTTTATCGATTTGCATAAAACAATACCAAAGCAAACGTTTAAGTGATTAAAATCACATTAAAGATGCAAACGAACGAAATATTAATTTAGTTCCGCGCAAATATTCATTATCGTGACTTAAGTCACCAAATTTGTTCACTTTTGCATTCGCAATCACTTTTAATTGAGATTTTTATCGTTATTATTCGGGCCAATTGAACGCACATCAGAAATATACGTGTGCTGAATTATGACAAAACATAGAGAGTCCCCCTTATGCGTAAATCACTTCTAGCTCTAGGCCTAATGGCTGCAACTTCTGCTCCAGTTATGGCCGCTGACTATTCAGATGGCGACATCCATAAAAACGATTACAAATGGATGCAATTTAACCTAATGGCTGCAATCGATGAATTACCAGGTGAGTCATCACATGATTACTTAGAGATGGAATTTGGCGGCCGCTCAGGGATTTTTGATCTGTACGGTTACGTTGATATCTTTAACCTGCTAAGCAACCCAAGCAGTGACAAAGAAGGTAAAGAAAAAATCTTTATGAAATTTGCACCTCGTATGTCACTAGATGCACTTACAGGTAAAGATTTGTCTTTCGGGCCAGTGCAAGAGTTGTATGTCTCTACGCTAATGGAATGGGGTGGTAAGTCTGGCGTTAACACTCAAAAAGTGGGCCTTGGCTCTGATGTGAATGTGCCTTGGCTAGGTAAAGTAGGTTTAAACCTGTACGGTACTTACGATTCAAATAAGAAAGATTGGAATGGTTTCCAAATCTCAACCAACTGGTTCAAGCCTTTCTACTTCTTTGAAAACGGCTCATTTATCTCTTACCAAGGTTACATCGATTACCAATTTGGTATGGAAACAGGTAAAGGATACGCAACATCTAACGATGGCGGTGCTATGTTTAACGGTATCTACTGGCACTCAGACCGCTTTGCTGTGGGTTACGGTCTAAAAGGTTACAAAGATATCTACGGTATCAAAGATACTGATGGCTTCAAGTCAACTGGCTTTGGTCACTACCTAGCTGTGACTTACAAGTTCTAATCGAACCTAAGTTTTTAGCTAAATGGCGCTCTCGAGCGCCATTTTTATTGCTTTCCATTTCTACCTCATTATCCTTGGCGCAAAGTCAACAATGGAGAGGTGTTATGAATATCGTCGTGCTTGGGCCGGGCGCGGTTGGGTTGCTTTGGGCGACAAAGCTGCATGCTGCTGGACACCGCGTTTCATTATGGGGCAGACAACCTCAATCTTCACTTTCCATTGCTTTAGATAAACAGGCGTCTATTACCCTGCCCTACAATGATCACAGCGCGCTCTGCCATGCCGATCTCTTACTGATTACTGTTAAGGCTTGGCAAGTCGAGCAAGCGCTCACTCCACAGCTGAAGACACTCAATCGTGACACTATTTTACTATTGATGCACAACGGCATGGGCGCGCTTGATTCGATGCAGGATCAACTGAATGACTTTCCTATTGTGCTTTCAACCACTACGCACGGTGCACTCAAGCCGTCAATGAATCAAGTATTGCATACTGGCAAAGGCGTAACTCAATTAGGGGCTTACAACGCCCAAGGCAAGCAGTGTCAGTTTCTAGTGGATGTACTACAGCATACATTGCCAGACGTAATGTGGAATAACACGATTGAAGAAGCACTGTGGCATAAGCTTGCAATTAACTGCGCGATTAACCCGCTCACCGCATTAGAGCAATGTCGCAATGGTGAGTTAGCCGATGAACGCTTCCAACGGCCGCTGGAAAATATTGTTGCAGAAGTCGCCGATGTCATGAGCGCTGAAGGCTTTGCGATCACTCAATCATCACTGCTTGCTAAGGTTAAGCAGGTGATTCAAGCCACAGCAGAGAATTATTCGTCAATGCATCAAGATATTTTCTATCAACGTAAGACTGAGATAGACTTTATTACGGGCTATTTACTGAAGAAAGCAGAGCAACATCAGCTCGCAACACCAGAAAATAGTAAGCTATATCACGCCATTCAACAGATAGAACACAGCTGGAAAAGCCAATGAGTAAACGAATTTTAGTCCCGATAGCAACGGGCTGTGAAGAGATGGAAGCGATCACCGTGATTGATATGATGGTCAGAGCTGGCTATCAAGTCGTGGTTGCCAGTGCTAATCTCGACGGGCAATTGATGATGAAAGCCTCACGCGGAGTGACATTAACCGCAGACTGTAAACTGCTGGATGTGATCGATGAAGAGTTTGACGTGATTGCGCTGCCCGGTGGCGTTGGAGGCGCTGAGATCTTTCGTGACAATCCAGTGCTAATCGAAATGCTCAAGCAACAGCATAACCATGGTCGATGGTTGGCGGCTATTTGTGCCACGCCAGCCTTAGTTTTGCAACATCATCAGCTCTTCCCGCAAGCGATCATGACAGGGCACCCAGCTTTTCGCGATCATATCCCCACTGATTTATGGCGGGATCAACGCGTAACCATCGATACAAACCATCAATTAATCACCAGCCAAGGGCCGGGAACAGCACTTGAGTTCGCGATGGAGATCATCATATCACTCTCAGGTAAAGCACACGCATGGTCAGTTGCACAGCCAATGGTGACACAGGCAGCATTGAATTATCACAAGTTAGGTGAGCAATAATGTTTGACGTGCAGACCATTCGCGACCAATTCCCCGCGCTCAATCAAGCCGTGGATGGCGAGACTCTGATTTATCTAGACAGCGCCGCTACCACGCAAAAGCCGCAAGTGGTGATAGATGCCATTAGCCATTACTACAGTACGCAAAATGCCAATGTACATCGTGGTAGCCATCGCTTAACAGCAAAAGCGACCAGCGATTTTGAAGCGGCGCGTGACACTATGGCTCAATTTATTGGCGCATCATCTCGTAAAGAGATTATTTGGACTCGCGGAGCGACCGAAGCGATCAACCTGATCGCGCAGACTTACGCACGCAATACATTGCAAGCCGGTGATGAGATTCTGGTCAGTGAAATGGAACACCACGCCAATATAGTGCCTTGGCAAATCGTCGCGGCTCAAACCGGAGCAAGCGTCGTCAAAGTCCCCATCACGCCAGAGTGCCACTTTGATCTTGAGGCTTTTCAAGCACGATTATCGAGTAAAACCAAAATTGTCGCCCTAGCCCATACCACCAACGTGACGGGCACGCGCCAACCGATTGAAACCGTGATTAAACTGGCGCACCAAGTCGGCGCTGTGGTCGTGATTGATGGCGCGCAAGGAATTGTGCATGAAACCGTCAACGTGCGCGAACTCGACGCCGACTTTTATCTCTTTTCTGGGCACAAGCTTTACGCTCCCGCTGGCATTGGCGTTCTGTACGGAAAATTAGCGCTGCTTGAAACAATGCCTCCATGGCATGGCGGCGGCAAGATGGTAGAAAAAGTCTCGTTTGAAGGCACAACATTTGCCGAACTACCGGGGAAATTTGAAGCAGGCACACCGAATGTCGCAGGGGCGATAGCCCTTGCCAAAGCAATCGAATGGTTACAAAACTGCAATCGAATGGCCGTAGAAACTCACCTGCATAGATTGCAAGCACGCACTTATCAAGCCCTGCAACAGCTCGATGATATTCGCGTGATCGGCTATCAACCGAATGCCAGTATTCTCAGTTTTGCGATGGATGGCGTTCATCATCAAGACATAGCCACCTTACTCGATCAGCAAGGCATCGCGGTTCGCTCTGGCCATCACTGCGCTCACCCATTAATGGATGCGCTCGGGTTAACTGGCACAGTGAGAATTTCGTTTGGTATTTACAATACCGAACAAGAGGTTGAACAGTTGATCGCCGCCATCACTAAAGCGGTTGATATGCTGTAATAATTCCCCCTTTCATCAAAAGGGGGAGATGCTCAGCTTGGATCGATATTTTTTATCTTATCGACAATGGCTTTAAGGCCATTACCACGTGAAGGACTTAAATGGGCAATCAAGCCTATTTTTTCAAAATAAGCATCCACATCAAACGCTTGAATTTGTGCGTAGGTCTTGCCGTTGTACGCAGCAAGGACTAAAGCAATTAAACCACGCACAATCCGCGCATCCGAATCGGCACAGAAAGACCATATTCCTTGGTGCTCCTGCCCCACTAACCATACTTGACTCTCGCAGCCTGCAACACTGACTTGCTGCGATTTCAAAGCATCAGGCATCGTGGGCAATAACTTCCCCCACTGGATCACTTGTCGATAGCGATCTTCCCAGCCAGTAAAATTTTGCATGGTCGCCACAATGTCATCAGCGCTAATCTCACGACCAAAGGGGGAGGCAGGAAAAGGAGTCATTAACGTTACACCTTATGTTTCTGAATTAACTTTTCAACAATGCGCGCTACGGCAACAAAACCAAAGGTTGCGGTAACAACCGTCGAAGCGCCAAATCCGCTGGCGCAATCCATCCGCTTTGGCCCTTCTGCGGTTGATTTCACCGCGCACACACTGCCATCGGCTTGCGGATATTTGAGCTGCTCTGTCGAGAACACGCAATCAATACCAAACTTACGCGCAGGGTTTACAGGGAAATTATGGCGATGACGAAGCGTATCTTTGAGTTTTTTTGCCAATGGGTCTTGAATCGTTTTGGTTAAATCCGCGACCTTGATTTGAGTTGGGTCAACTTGACCACCCGCACCACCGACGGTAATCACTTTAATTTTATTGCTACGGCAATAAGCCAGTAGTGAAGCTTTCGCTTTCAAACTGTCTATCGCATCAAGCACGTAATCGAACGTTTGACTCAAATAGCGGTGCTGGTTATCTGGCGAGATAAAGTCATCAATTAAGTGCACCACACACTCAGGGTTGATGAGCTTGACCCGCTCGGCCATCACTTCAATCTTACTTTGCCCAACCGTACCGCTCATCGCATGGATTTGACGGTTGATGTTGGTGACGCACACATCGTCCATATCAATCAGCGTTAACTCGCCAATGCCGGTGCGCGCTAATGCTTCGACTGCCCACGAGCCAACGCCACCGATACCAATCACACACACATGCGCAGCACGCAGTATTTCAACCTCACGATTTCCATAAAGGCGACGAGTGCCTCCGAAGCGTTGGTTGTAGCTATCTGAAGCGGGGGTATCGAGTTCACGCATAATTAAAAGTCCGATTGAAAGCGATAGAAAAATAAAGAGTGCGATTTATACGCACTCTTTATTTAAAAGTCTAGGTCGAAACCTGTGTCACTATTGTAGCTTTTCAGGCGGCAATGCCCAAGGCGCTTGTGTGGCTGAGTTTTCTAACCCCAGTTTCCAAACGCGACCAAAATGTTTGTAATGCCCTGCTTCCGTTCCGGCGCGCTCGCCCATGCCATGGTACAGATCGAGGTGGTTATCTTTTACCGCGCCGCCCGTATCTAGCACAATCAACATTCTCAACTGATGAGCGCCACTCCATGTACCATCGGCATTGAGCAGCGGCACTTCTGCTAAAATAGGTGTGCCCATTGGAAAGATGGAACGATCTCCGGCCACCGAGGCCATCGGCAGTAGTGGAATACCGGCAGAGCCAGTGACAGGGGCTGCCGCTTTGGGCGCAAAAAAGACATAGGAAGGATTTTGCTCTAGCAGCTCTCTCACCGTCGGTTCATCATTGGCTAGCACCCATTCCTTGATCGCTTTGAGTGACATTTTCTCTCGTGTCACTTCACCTCGTTCAATCAAGACTTTGCCAATACTGATGTAGGCTTTGTTATTCTTACCCGCGTAAGCGAAGTACTCAAGCGTATCGTCATCTTCAAAATGCACAAAACCACTGCCTTGCACCTCCATAATGAAAGGGTCAATCAGGTTCGCCGCATAACCTAACTCAAGCCCTTTTTCAGCTAACGCACCATCATAAATTTGCGCACGCGTTGGGCAATCGGCCGAACATTCAGGCAAACCAAATACGGGATATTTGAATATTTCATCCGGTTGATGGCGAAGCTCCATTACCGGAGAAAAATAGCCAGTGAAAAGCACATTACCTTTTTTATCGCCACCACCAAGCTGCGCCGCTTGTATTCCAAAATTCGCCAAATCTTGTGGATCACCACTTTGCAAAATCCATTCACTGATCTGTTGATACAAAGGTTGATAAATCGCTGCCATCGACGCCGAGCGAGTCACCACTTGTTCGCTCTGTTTGGAAAATTGCGTAAAGTCACGTGGCGTATTGGACTGCACCGTGTCTACTTTGTTGAGCGCTTTAGAGAAATCACCATCCAAATATTGCTGAGCACGGTCGGTCGGTTGCGCACAACCAAACAGCAGCAGTACTGCCGCAAGAGGAAAAATTTGCTTAATCACAGAAGTTATCCGTTATTTGAGTTGCTAAAAGCATGACAAACTCGCGCCTAAACCGCAATCAGCGAATTGTTAACGGAGGTTTTTTTGGTATTTTCCTGACAATCGGAAGGTTGGATTGTAGTGCGACGACGACATTTGTGTCATTTCGGTATTGTTATCATCACGCATTTTGTAACGATAGCTCGTATCACCAATCTGGTATTCTAAAAAATGACCATCAAACTCAAATGAAGTGGTGAGTACTCGGCCACTACTGATCACGCCTGCTTTCCCCAATTCAATTCGTTTGGCTGAATAAGGGGCAACATACTGCTCAACCCAAACCCCATACACCTCATCCTTTGGCGAAAAATAGTTTTCCAACCGAGTAAAGAGATCACCGTATAGCGACGCTACGGAAAGCAAGCCAATCATCACAACCAGCATCAAGCCTCGTTCAATGTACTTACGTCTTCGCAAGTTTGTGAACTGAGGCGTAGCCGTAAGGCCTACGTTTTTTGTCATTTTCATACGACTCAACTCGTTGGTTTTGGCCATATTTCGCCTTTATTGGCAAGCAGTCTAACGTGTCCTAAATCAGAGATAAAATCGGCGATTGAATAATTGCACCAAACTCAAAAAACCACTTGCCGACACATGAATAAAAAGTCATTATTTGAACATATTTAAACACCAAGGTGCTCTCAGAGTGAAAATTCGCAGTACAGCTCTCGTTAAAGGATTTAGACAATCTGCTCCCTATGTTAACGCTCACCGTGGTAAAACCATGGTGATCATGCTCGGCGGTGAAGCGATTGCCGATAAAAATTTCGCTAATATCATCAGCGATCTCGCACTGCTGCATAGCCTTGGTGTCAAAATTGTTTTGGTGCACGGTGCTCGCCCACAAATCAATCAAATTCTGGCGACACATCATTGCTCCACTCCTTATCACAAAGGCATTCGGGTCACTGATGAGGAAGCGCTCAGCTTAGTCATGCAAGCCGCGGGGCAGCTCCAACTCGCTATCACAGCACGCCTTTCAATGAGCTTAAATAACACACCAATGGCTGGTACTCAGCTCAATATCGTTAGTGGCAATTTTGTTATCTCTCAACCATTAGGTATAGATGATGGTGTCGATTATTGCCACAGTGGCCGCATTCGCCGTATTGATATTGAAGGCATCAACCGTATGCTTGACCAAGGTTCGATCGTGCTACTGGGGCCTATTGCGAGTTCCGTCACTGGCGAATGTTTTAATTTGCTCTCTGAAGAAGTAGCCACACAAGTCGCAATACGCCTAAAAGCAGATAAGCTGATCGGTTTTTGCTCAGAGCAAGGCATTATCGATGAGCAAGGCAATGCGATTGCTGAACTGTTCCCATCTGATGTTGAACGGATAATGCAGCGTATTGAAGCAGATACCGACCAAGTTCAGGATAATAGCTCAGGTACCTCACGCTTTCTGCGAGCCGCCGTTTCAGCGTGCCGCGCAGGTGTGCCACGTAGTCACTTAGTCAGTTACAAACAAGATGGTGCTTTGATCCAAGAGTTGTTCTCTTTTGACGGGATCGGTACTCAGATTGTCATGGCAAGTGCCGAACAAGTCCGTCAGGCACAGATCGATGATATCGGCGGAATTTTCGATTTAATCCGCCCGTTAGAAGAACAAGGAATATTAGTACGGCGTTCGCGTGAGCAGTTAGAGCAAGAGATCCACAAATTCACGATTATTGATAAAGATGGCTTATTGATTGGTTGCGCCGCGCTTTACCCTTACCCAGAAGAGGGCATGGCAGAAATGGCGTGTGTCGCTATTCACCAGGAGTATCGGGACGGCAACCGCGGTTTATTGTTACTCAATCACATGAAGCAACAGGCAAAATCGATGCGTTTAGATCGCCTCTTTGTTTTGACAACGCACAGTTTGCATTGGTTTAGAGAACAAGGTTTTTATGAAGTCGGTGTGGAATCGTTACCGATAACTAAACAGAGTTTGTACAACTATCAACGCCGTTCAAAAATTTTAGTCCTGACGCTCTAACGTCAGGATATTGTATTTATTCGTTAAGTTATGGTGAATAGTTTATCTTTGATCAAGTGCAAACGTTTTCATTATTTTGTATACAAAATAAGCGCTTTATTTAACTTAATATTATGTGTAGAATCCGCCGACATCATTAACGATGTACATTTAATGAACAACACAGGAACTTGGCTTTATACCGATTGGTCAGATACCAGTAGGTCGGCTTGCACGGATTGCTTTTACTACGACACGTACTTAAGAGCAAAAATTCTATGAAAACTGTTATTTGTAACTCACTTCAAAGCTTTTGGGATATGGCTGATAACCAATTCCTTGAAGGCCAACATGTGCATTGCGTATTTCCCGTTAACGACAAGCTACGAGTCTTTATACTCAGCTCGCAAGATCGTTATAAAATCAGAAACATCTCTTTTACTCATGCTTTCGCATAGCAGCACACCAAATCAGTAATTGAGCTTCCCCCAAACAACGGAATGAATTGAACATACCATGTAAATTTCAAACTGTGTGGGGACAGCTCAAACTCGTTTATCCTAGTTGCTGATTTACGCTAGTCTCTTGTCTAATCTCGTAACTAAGCCGCTGGCTCGCTGCGTTTTTATCTTGAGCCCTCGTTTCATCGTTCCCATGTCAGCAAAAAGCATCAGCTGCTTCTTGGCGCGCGTAATGCCAGTATAGATAAGCTCTCTGGTCAATATCGGGCTAAAATCAGGCGGTAAAATCATCAGCGTTAGATCAAACTCACTGCCTTGTGATTTATGAATGGTCATCGCATAGGCTGTTTCGTGCTCTGGTACGCGGCTTGGTAAAATAGCTTTCACGCTACCATCTGGCAGCTCAAAATACACCTTCAAACGCGGTTCTTGCTCGCTCGTATCAAGCATGCATATGCCGATATCACCATTATACAAACCCAGCCCATGATCATTACGCGCCACCATCACGGGTCGGCCGTGATACCAAATCTCATCTTGAGTCTTAATCAACTTACGTGCGACCAGTGCACGTTCAATACGTTGATTCAAACCACTTACCCCAAAATCCCCTTCACGAATAGCACAAAGCAAACGGCATTGATTAAAGCAATCCAATACGGCTTTGGCTTTTTGGGCTTGAGTTTCCAAAGCGTCAGCACCAGAACTCTCGATGCGCGTGAGATAACGACCATACTCCTTGACTAAGGTTTTCAGCATTAGGTTATAGCTTTCACTGCTGAGTGAGTGGTGCGTAATATCAGCATAATTACGTTTTAACACCTCATCCACCATAGCCACTTGCCCAGCATTGATCGCTTTTGCTAATTGACCAATGCCTGATCGGACATCAAAGCGGTAGCTTTTTTGCAGCATGCATAAGCTGTCTGAAATCGGGGTTGCGTTAGGGTGTGAATGAGCAATCAGTGTTTGATAGCCTGTTAACTTAGCTAGGTACTCGCTGTGCGCTCGGCTGTAGCCTAAGGTTAAAAATGAACAAATGTCCCCCAGCACAGCGCCCGCTTCGACTGACGCGAGTTGGTCTTTATCACCCAGTAAAATCAAGCGCGCGTGTTTGGGTAATGCCTCGATTAACTTGACCATCATCGGTAAATCGACCATCGATGCTTCATCAACCACCAATATATCCAAATGCAGCGGGTTACGCTGATGGTGACGAAACTCAACACTGTTAGGTATGACGCCCAATAAACGGTGAAGAGTGCTCGACTCGGTGGGAATCGCCGCTTTCAACGCCGGCTCAACCGCCAGTTCAGCCACCGCTTTACCGATCGATTCCGTTAAACGTGCCGCAGCTTTACCCGTTGGTGCGACCAATTTAATGGTGGGCGTCTCACCTTGCTGTTGGGCTTGGGTAATCAAAGCGGCTAGTAATTTGGTAACCGTGGTGGTTTTACCGGTTCCCGGCCCGCCAGAAATCACGGCAAAGCGGCGTGTCAGTGCCACTGCCGCTGCGACTTTTTGCCAGTTGATGCAAACGCTTTGCGGGATCAGCGTCTCTAATGCTTCGAGTTCTTT
>NZ_CAWMCN010000100.1:0-359 GCF_963865925.1 Vibrio sp. ZOR0018
TAACGCCCGGCTAAGGGGTTGACAACGCACCGCCGAACTCAAAAAACACACTGTAAACACTGAACTTCAATTTTGCACTAAAACCGCCACGCGTTGGCAATCCCTCTTGAGCCGTTTGTTAAATTACAATTGCTTGTAGAAGTAAACTGTTGCTTCTAACTTTCCGCTAGAACTACGCGCAAACTCTGGAATTTGACCAGCTTCGATGTAGCCAATCGAACGATATAGTAAAGAAGCCACATCACCTAAGCGAGTATCCAAAACGAGTAACTGCAAACTAAGCTCTAATGCCGTTTTTTCCATCAGTGACATTAATTTCTTACTGACACCTTGGCCACGAGCACTTGTTTTAACCATCA
>NZ_CAWMCN010000101.1:0-494 GCF_963865925.1 Vibrio sp. ZOR0018
TTAACGCAACACAGCCAAACCGAAGTGAGCCACAGCGCGCTGCAAGATTACAGCTTTAAAAAACCGAGCTACTCGTTTGCTCAGCAAGCGCAAGGGCGCGAGATGGATTACCAGCAAGCGACCTACGAACACTTTGATGCACCGGGTCGCTTTAAAGACGACGTCAGCGGCAAAGCCTTTAATCAAATTCGCTTAGAGTACCTACGACGAGAAGCGCGTACCGCGAGCGGAAAAAGTAACCATCCGGGCCTGCAAGCGGGCACAAAGTTTGACTTACAAGAGCATCTTGACGACAGCGCGAACCGCGACTGGGTTGTAGTGCAAGTGCATCATCAAGGGCGTCAGCCACAAGCATTGGAAGAAGAGGGCGGCAGTGGCGCGACCACGTACAGCAACCAATTCACGCTCATTCCTGCCGATGTCACGTGGCGTGCGACACCGCAAGCCAAACCTCAAGTGGACGGCCCTTGCATGGCGTTAGTCGTGGGCCCTGA
>NZ_CAWMCN010000102.1:0-8204 GCF_963865925.1 Vibrio sp. ZOR0018
TGTTTCATAGTATTCCTTATTGAAGATTTCGACTGGTAGCATAACGCCCGGCTAAGGGGTTGACAACGCACCGCCGAACTAAAAAAACACACTGTAAACACTGAATTTCAATTTTGCACTAAAGTCGCCAAGCGTTGGCAATCCCTCTTGAGCCGTTTGTTATATTTTCACTCTCTACGCTAACGTGATCGACTGTTTAGGATTGTCGAAAACCATTAAAAAACTGATATTTCGTACTTTTCCAAAACCGTAGCAGCTTCCGCACGCTCAATAATTTTTAACAATACCGATTGGATCGCTTCGTCTTCGCGGGCATCCTTGTCACTTGTAAAACGTTGTATTTGGGGATCGGCATTCTCTTCAGGTAAAAAGGTGATAACGACTTCGGTCGCTAAGTCCGTCGTTTTACCGAAATACTCTAATGATATTTGCGGATAACCTTTGAAACCTCTTTGTACTCGTTTCAATATGCGTTTTTTCGCTTTATCCACGTTCATCATGAATCCTTTTGGTTGCTGAACTTAAAAAAATATAACGCCCTGTTAAGGTGTGAGCAACGCAATACAAAGCCGCCGCATACCACCTTAAACACTAAAGCCAACGCATAGTAAAAATGCCACGCGTTGCGAATCACTCTTAAACAGTTTGTTATATTTGAGACTCAATGCTTTCGACTAACTTTTGAATAATATCCAAATCATCGGGTCCTGCATTTAATGCCATAATTTCAAGTCGTTTTTTTGCCAGTAAAAGAATATTTGTATAAAGCTCTACGTGTAAAGCATGGTAGTTTTGATTGGTGTTCATATGATTGACTTTTGAACAGTTAACATTACCAATCATACGCCGAACTAAACCCAATTCTTTGCGTAGGTCTATATTTACAAATTCTTGAGGCGAAGCTCCAGACAATGCAATTCTATGCTGGTATGAGTACATATCGTAGCGATGAGGGTTAATAAATGTATCGTCTAAATATTGTTCAAGATAACCACTTTCTCTAATGTACTCACAAATTTTCTGATCAAGTTGTGGATTATTAAGTAAAAACTCATTTACATCATTAATAGTCTGGATTTTCACATCTACACTTGAAGCTAGATCTCTTACTTTATAGAGCCATTCATATGTAACTGTCTGATTCCTTTTAGTAGGATCCGGTGTTTGTGCAAATAATAGTTCATTTGAATTAGCTAGTCGCACAGCACCTTCGACAACTTCTAATTCATTCGAAGATTCAAGGTCTGCCGGTGAACAATAGCTCGGATTTGCAACTAATTTAATACCCACACTTTCGTAAGATTGAGCGACCAGTCTGGAGCAAAATTGATCGCTAGTTTTAGCTCCTACATTAAGCTTTCCTAATATCTTAGTTGCTACAGCTTCCTTTACTGAATATACACTACCAACGAGAGTTCCAGAGAAATCACAAACGGATAACAATGTTGCCATTTCAACATTTTTTTTCAAACGTAAGATCTTAAGATCCTCCGGAGATTTGAAAATTAGCCTTTGTGGATTAACGGAATACACCCCGCCTTCAGGGATAGCATGATTAATCTGATGATCAACGTAAAGCATCGCATGAGAATAATGGCTACCAGTCGTTCTTTTAATCACTTCTGCTGCTTTTCCATTTCCAGAAGACAATACAACATCACCCACTCTTAATTTTTCTAAATCTAGTATATAACTCAAAATTTCACCTCAAATATAACGCCCGCTTAAGGGGCAGCCAACGCTACTACCAACTTACCGCATAACACCGTAATCACAAAAACCAACGCATAGCAAAAATGCCACGCGTTGGCTGTCCCTCTTGAAGCGTTTGTTAGCTATTTTTCCCAGTGACTGATTTGAATGATTTGAATGATTTGAATGATTTGAATGATTCAAAAATGAATGTCGCCAATCCACCTGCAACATTTGAATTTGCATAATCGTTCAGAGGCTCACAAAAATTTGATTTGAATTTATCAATAGCCTCTTCTGGAGAAGAAGCATAAATCGTATCACCTTCCACTTCTAACCCCGAGCTCAAGAGTTCTTTCTTTTCAAAAAGATAAGTTTCTGAACTCATATCCAGATAAGTAAATGCATTACGATTTGAATTTGGTTTACAGAAAAATTGATACTTTGACATCTTTAATTTCCTTGCTGCTGAATAAAACAATAGCTAACGCCCGGTTAAGGGGCTGACAACGCAAACCACTGAACCTAAAATAACAGCCGTAATCACAAAAGCCGATTTGAACAAAAACCGCCACGCGTTGGCAGTCCCTCTTTAACCTTTTGTTAAATTGAAAAATCAAAGCACTTTAGTTAATTCAATTGAAGATTGGATAATGTATTTGTTCTTTGTAATAACACCAACCTCACTAAGAGAGCCTATAGTCATACGATTTGAAAAGTCTATAATTGTGGCAATTTCGGCGTCAATATTTTCAACATTGTATAAGCTTGAATACCTTTGCAACTGAAGGACGCCTGAATGTGTAAGACTATTTAGCCCTTTCCAGTGGTTGTCTTTAAACTTTTTAAGTGCACCATTAAGGTTTGGACTAGCTTTCTCAAGGTCTTCGATCATTTCATAAAACTGTACCGAATTTCCTGTGGTCTTGGATTTAATATTGTCTTTTTGTGCCTGTGCAATTTGCTTTTCGCTGGCACATTTATACAGCCATTTTCCACGTACATGAGCTTCAAAAAGCACTCTAAGCAACGCTTTGGCTGCGCCAATGTGCCTAAGGGCTAAAAGGTCAAAGATTGCACGCTGCGTATCGAAAACCACATAATGATTCATAAGAGCAAAGTTATCTTTCAGACTCCCTTGATGCTGATACCCATCTAGCAACGTTACAATCTTTTCACCAACTACATTATTCAATATATACCTCTTCAATTTAACGCCCGCTTAAGGGGCAGACAACGCTACTACCAAGCTTCCGCACAACACCGTAATCACAAAAACCAACGCATAGTAAAAATGCCACGCGTTGGCTGTCCCTCTTGAAGCGTTTGTTATGTGCATATCGGTGCAAAATACGCTAACTTTCTTGTATTTTCTGTATCGAAATACCTGCAATACCTACCAATGCCCACTTTGCCGATGAAATGAGCCAATAGAAATAACTTTCATTTGAGTTCACTGTAGAAGCAACCAAAAATATGCAAATTGATGCGAATAATATTAACACCCATCCTAAGCCTTTCGGTTGAAAAACCTTCGTTAAAAGTAGTTGAATGACGTAGCACACTGCCAGTGCAATAAGAAGAGAAACACTGACGTTAAGCAACTCATTTTCAAATAGCCTTTCCATTTAACCACCTGCATGATTGCGATTGATTACTAAAATACAAACTAACATTTTTCCATACTGCTATTTCAAAACAACTATCTGATTATATGGATAATATTTATTGTTGACTCATGCACATAACGCCCAATTAAGGTGCGACAACGCTATAACACCCAACCTAAACCATTACACCGTAAACACAAATTTCAAACCAGAGTGAAATCGCCAAGCGTTAGGAGTCACTCTTAAATTGTTTGTTATAAGCGTGTTTCGTTTTACCACGTTCTATCTAAATCTTGTGCGTATAAAGAAATAGCTCGCTGATACTCTTTAATTGCATCACTGTTCGTAGTTGATACTAAAAGCTCGAGTAGTAATGATGTTGCTTCTTTATGACGTCCTAAGTTGTAGAGACACATGGCATAGAAAGGCTGAACTTCAATAGAATTAGGGTACTCTTTTAGAGTTTGCTCAAAATAGCTTAACGCCTCCGAATACATACCAAGACTTCGATAGGTACTCGCTAGCCCGAATAAAGCATCGAACCTTTCTACCGACGATAACAGACCTAAAAGAGATGACAGATAATGAGTAACCGCTTCTTGCTCTTTACCTTCGTTGTCGTATGACCAAGCAATTTGCAAGTGAGCCCTAGCAGAATAAGTTTCATCGTTTAACAGCGTTTTTAACAAAGCTCTCGACTCTTGATACTTAGCCTCTTTCCGTAATTTAATTGCTTGTTTGATGATACTTTCCATAATTTCCCTCGAAGCTTATAACGCCCGCCTAAGGGGCTGGCAACGCATAACACTAAACTCAAACACAACAACCGTAACCACCGCGGCTCAATGGGACTGGAAACGCCGCGCGTTGACAGTCCCTCTTGAGGCGTTTGTTAGCTTGCGCGCACTCTCAGTCTAAAATCAGAGAACGTTGTCTTCCCACTTAGGATTTCATTGATCAACTGTTGAGTAAGGCGAATAGCCACTTTATATGGGCAACCATTAAGCATAAAAATGATCGTAACCCTCTGCCCTACCCATAACTTTTCAGGCTCTAAGCCCACAGTTTCCTTTTGAAGGTGAATTCTGTTAGTGGCTATTTTAAAAAGTTCCGCTATTGGAAATTCGTATGACTCTCCAGATACTAAACCTCTTTCAAATAGAGTTGGGAAAATAGCATCATATAATGATGCCTTTTGAAAGTGTGCGTTTAGATTATACAGCCGAGTCAGGGAGTAAGTTTTTCGCTTAAAACGGTTCTCATGGATAACAATAAGGATTTCATGAGCAATTAACCGTTCTGTTGTGGACGTACAGGTAATGACAAAGCTATTGTCATGAACACTCGGGAATAAATTACATATTCTTGCTAAATTTTTAGCCAATTTATAAGAGCGAATAGCAGCGATTGCACTAGCAACTGCTGCGAAAAAGCTACAAACTGAGACAATGACACTAATATTTTCTACCACAAATATTCCTGATTACCTCTTCAACTGAATAGCAAGCTAACGCCCGCCTAAGGGGCTGGCAACGCATAACACTTAACTCAAACACAACAACCGAAACCACCGCGGCTCAATGGGACTGGAAACGCCACGCGTTGACAGTCCCTCTTGAGGCGTTTGTTATGCTTAAGCTTCAACACTTTACATTTGAACCAACCCCAGAATAACCCACTGAAATAATTGACTAAACTTCGACTTTCATTGAACTAGAACTGGCTCAACCTTTACCTATGAACTGACCAATGCAGGCTTTCATTTAGCAACTAGGCCAATGTGGAAACCCTCTCCGACAAACTCACTCACCACGCATGGGCACGACAACTCAATGAGGCAATGACACTGAAATTTACAGCGACAGACACATTGCCGTTTTATTAGGCAGCGCAAAACAATGCTCAATTGCCGACTGACTTTCGGCCTGTAAATAAAGGCACCAAACTGCTCAAAGCGACTTGAAAGAGCAAAACTCAACTCGCGCAGACTCAAGAACCCAATGAGGCAATCACTCTGAATTTACAGCGCCAGATACATTGCCGCTTCATTAGGCAGCGACGAACAACATTGAATTGCCGACAAAAACTGAACGAAATGCCGAAGAAATCGACAACTACAAGCTACTGATTTATATGGATTAAGCATAACGCCGCGTTAAGGGGCGCAGGCACGCAATACAAAAGCTACCGCACAGTGCCGTAACCACTAAACCCAACGCAAACTGAAAATGCCACGCGTGCCAAGTCCCTCTTTAACGCTTTGTTATGCTTAAGCTTCAATGACTTACGTTTTACCCAAACCAAGATTAACTCGACTTTGATTCACAAACAAAAACCAAAACGCAGAAAACCGAAATGACTCATAATTTTGAAAATCAGACTTTGAACTTTGGCAGTCAAAACTCAAAAACCTAAGATCAAATTTCTGATTGAGCCAACCACCCTAACCTCGCGCTTGCCCGAAAATTGACTGAGGCAACTCTCAGAATTTCCAGCGCCAAAGAATAATTGTCCGGAAAACCGCGCCCACTGAAGCCAACTTGCCGACAAACTCGAAACCAACCAGCCGAGGGAACAAAGAGAGACCATAAACCACTGACTTTGCGTGATTAAGCATAACGCCCGCCTAAGGGGCTGGCAACGCATAACAACCAAACTCAAACACAACAACTGCAACCTCCGCGGCTCAATGGGACTGGAAACGCCACGCGTTGACAGTCCCTCTTGAGGCGTTTGTTATGTGTTTGAATACGTTGATACTTCAATAAGATTCCCATCAGGGTCTCTGAAATAGAATGATGTGATTGCACCTTGCGAGCCTGTACGTTTTACAGGCCCTTCCATGATAACCACACCTTGATTTTCCACATACTCCATTGCGTCAGACAGATCTATATCGGTAATAAAGCACAAATCTGCGCTCCCAGTTCTGACATTTTGCGCCTTAGACTCAAACTCATGGCCGAGTTGATGAAGATTGATTTTCTGGTGGCCAAACTCTAGAGCAATCCGACCGGCTCCAAAACTTACGGCTTTCATACCCAACACTTTTTCATAGAACTTCGTTGTTGTAGGAATGTCTGCAACAGTCAGAACTAAATGATCAAGGTGACTAATTTTCATCAGAAACTCCATTTTCTAGGAAAACACATAACGCCGCGTTAAGGGGCGCGGGCACGCAATACAAAAGCTACCGCACAGTGCCGTAACCACTAAACCCAACGCAAACTGAAAATGCCACGCGTGCCAAGTCCCTCTTTAACGCTTTGTTATGCTTAAGCTTCAATGACTTACATTTTACCAGGACCAAGATTAACTCAGCTTTGATTCACAAACAAAAACCAAAACGTAGAAAACAGAAATGACTCATAATTTTGAAAATCAGACTTTGAACTTTGGCAGCTAAAACGAAAAACCTAAGATCAATTTTCCGATTGAGCCAACCGCCATAACCTCGCGCTTGCCCGAAAATTGACTGAGGCAACTCTCAGAATTTTTAGCACCAAAGAATAGGTGTCCAGAAAACAGCGCCCGCTGAAGCCAATTTGCCGACGAGCACGAAACTCACAAGCCAAGGGAACAAAGATAAACCATAAACCACTGACTTTGCGTGATTAAGCATAACGCCGCGTTAAGGGGCGCTGGCACGCAAAACAAAAGCTACCGCACAGTACCGTAACCACCAAACTCAACGCAAACTGAAAATGCCACGCGTGCCAAGTCCCTCTTTAACGCTTTGTTATAACAACGATTTCCTCGATACCGATGTTTATGCCTTACCCTGCTCGAAAGCTAAAATATTCTCGAATGCTATTTTGAAGTAAAGCTCATAGCTGTTTTGCTCTACATATCCTAAATGTGGGGTAGCCGTTACGTTTGGTAATGACAATAAAGGCTCGTTATCAAGCGATGCCGGTTCATTGTCAAATACATCAACGGCAGCTCGCTTAGTTGAGACCGCCAAAAGCTCGTTGTATAGCGCAGAGTTTTCTACAAGCTCTGAGCGACTAATGTTTACAAATAAAGAGTCGGGCTTCATTAAGCTCAAGTCTTGAGCTGTTACGCACGCCCTAGTTACCTCATTCAAACGTAAGTGAAGTGACACAATATCCGAACCAGAGAAAAATGCTTCCTTTGAAGCGGCAGCTTCAAAGCCGTGTTCAAGCGCAAGATTTCTTGATTGCTCACTACCCCAAACAACCACTGACATTTCAAATGCTTTTGCATATTGAGCAATTCGTTGTCCTATTTTTCCATAGCCCCAAACACCAAGCTTCAAACCCTTTAAAGTACGACCTAAACCGAGCACACCAGAGTTCTGCCATGTATCGTTTTGTAGATTGGCTGAATAAGTTGGTATGTGGCGACTTGCTGCCATAATCAGTGCCCACGCTAACTCCGAAGGAGCAACGGGAGAGCCACGCCCCTCCAACACCTTTACCCCATACTTTTCGCATAGGTGAACATCAATATGGTTGCTGACTTTACCTGTTTGACTGATAACTTTAAGGTCAGGTAACTGTGCAAGCAGTGACTCTGTAATGACTGTGCGCTCTCGGATTAAAACAAGAACCTCTGTGTCTTTTAGCTTAGCTACCAGCTCCGACTCAGGAAGTGTTTCGTTCAAGATGGACACATCGTGATGTGATAGTAATTCGAAACAATCTAACGTTCTAACCACATCTTGGTAGTCATCTAAAACTGTTATTTTCACGGAACTCTCCTTGTTGTTATAACGCCCGCTTAAGGGGCAGACAACGCTACTACCAACTTACCGCATGACACCGTAATCACCGAAACCAACGCATACTAAAAATGCCGGGCGTTGGCTGTCCCTCTTGAAGCGTTTGTTATGCTACCTTTTTGCCATTGGATGGCTTGGATTCAATTGAAGAAGATCCC
>NZ_CAWMCN010000103.1:0-83711 GCF_963865925.1 Vibrio sp. ZOR0018
AGTGCTTTCTTATCCATATTGTCCATCCTTAGCCTTTAAGGCTTAAGTTTAGACAGTTACACAGAATTCAGGACACTCTCCAATCCCACCAATGTTTCTTTAACAGGCCTCGCGAAAATGAGGCCTGTTTTATCGTAAGGCTTATTCGGTCAAATACGTTGTTAGGAATTCTGCAATCTTCACCATATCACTGATCGCAATATACTCTTCGGTGGTGTGAACTTTCGCCATGCCCGTTGACAAATTGACGGTCACTAATCCTTTTTCGTTAAAGTTGTTTGCATCACTGCCTCCACCAGTACGTTTGGTTTTTGGTGCAATCCCAACCGATTCAAAGCTCTTTTTGATCGCAACGATATGCGGATGCTCTTCATCCAATACAAAGGCGTTGTAAGCACGAGTAGATTCAATCTTAACCTGCGCGCCATGCTTGTGCGCCGCGGCCTGAAATGTTGACACCATATGTTCAACTTGTAGGCTCAACTTATCATCATTCAATGAGCGGGCTTCAGCGACAATTCTAAGATCAGGCATGACGATATTCGTTGCGCCACCTCCATGAACAAGGCCGATATTCGCCGTGGTTTCCTCATCAATACGCAGCAATTTCATTTGGGTAATCGCATCGGCTGCGACGGCGATAGCGCTAATACCTTCTTCAGGAGCAAGGCCTGCGTGTGCGGGTTTGCCTTTGATATTAACGATGATTTTTTGCTGCCCTGGGGCGGCTTTAACGATGGTTCCTATTGGACCACCAGTGTCGAGTACAATCGCCTTAGCCGATTGAATATGAGACATATCAAAGTGTTTGGAGCCTTGTAGCCCGCCTTCTTCATGGACGGTGAATGCAATTTCAATGGTTTTATGAGGTTGTTTTTGCGCTTTAATCGTTCGGATCGCCTCCATAATGGCCGCAATACCCGATTTGTCATCGCCGCCTAAAATTGTTTCACCGTTAGAGCGAATGACGCCATTTTCAATGACGGGTGTGATACCAATCCCCGGTTTGACGGTATCCATGTGACAGCTCAGTACGACACTGTCATCGAGTTGTCCTGCTAGGCGAGCATAAAGGTTAAAGCCATTGGAAACATGTTCAGGTACGGGCAGTTTTTGGACTGAAAAACCAAGCTCACCCAATTGTTCAGACAGCGTTTCTGCAATCTGTTTTTCGTTACCCGATTCGCTGTCAATTTGAATTAGTTGTAGAAAGTGCTCAACCAAGCGCTGTTCATTTATCATGGTCATTTTGTTATCTCGTAGGAAACAGAAGCCATACCATATCGCGTGTGGATGACGCGATGTTCTGCGATAAATCAAAGAAGCACGACAAAACAACCGAATTTTTCGCTTACATATAGCCAATGACTATTGTTTTTAACTTAATGATTCACCTGTGTTGGTCTAATGTTTTGTCCGTGTAGCTCGGCATATAAAAATCATGTGCGCCTAACACCTCGTCGATTGTGTGTTTTTTGCCGGAGGCAGTGTCGGCTTTTAATAAATGTAGCTAAAATGTTACGCCGTGCTATTCGCTTTACTGAGCAACTGGTTATGATTGACTTGTGATTAACGTGGCCAATTAAGGAAAAGTGCTTAGTATTCAGTCAAATAAAAACAAATCATCTCTGTGAAATTCGCTAATTTACTATCCTACTGCTCATTAATAGATTTGTGTAACATTTTAATTACATTGACACTATTTGTTCTCCGCTAAACCGTTTTTCGTTATAGGGTTCATTTTTGCTGAAAATTACGCCATGTTCGCAATACTCAACACAAGCGTTAACAAAAAAGGAGCGCGAGATGACCTCAACATTTAACCCATTGGGAACAGACGGTTTTGAATTTGTGGAGTACACCGCGGCTGATCCCGCTGGAATCGCGCAGTTAAAAGAGCTGTTTACTTCTCTTGGCTTTGCTGAGATAGCCAAGCACCGCTCAAAAGAGGCGTGGTTATATCGTCAAGGGGATATCAATTTTATCGTTAACTCTCAACCCCATAGCCAAGCTGCAGCGTTTGCCAAAGTGCATGGACCTTCAGTGTGTGGGATGGCGTTTCGCGTTCATGATGCATCTGTCGCCATGCAGCATGTGCAGGCAAATGGCGGGCGAGAATACAAAACACAAATTGGCCCAATGGAACTGAGCATTCCTGCGATTTATGGAATTGGCGATAGCTTGCTTTATTTTGTCGATCGTTATGGTAGCCAGAGCATTTATGATGTGGATTTCAAGTTCTATGCCGATGCTAATCAACGAATGACCGACGCCAATGTTGGCTTGTTCGAAATTGACCACTTAACGCATAACGTCAAACAAGGCCACATGGACATTTGGTCTGGCTTTTATGAGCGGATTGGTAACTTCCGTGAAATTCGCTATTTTGATATTGAAGGGAAGCTAACTGGGTTAGTTAGCCGCGCAATGACAGCGCCTTGCGGCAAAATTCGCATCCCAATCAATGAATCGTCTGACGATAAATCACAAATAGAAGAGTTTATTCGTGAATACAATGGTGAGGGGATCCAACACATCGCTTTATCCACTGATGATATCTACCAGACGGTACGTACTCTGCGCGAACGAGGGATGGATTTCATGCCAACACCGGATACTTACTACGAAAAAGTCAGTGATCGAGTTGAAGGGCATCAAGAAGATGTTGATCAGTTAAAAGCGCTGCGGATCCTGATTGATGGTGCACCGATGAAAGATGGAATTTTGCTGCAAATATTTACTCAAACCGTCATTGGCCCAGTCTTTTTTGAGATCATTCAACGCAAAGGCAATGAAGGGTTCGGGGAAGGTAATTTCAAAGCGTTATTTGAGTCGATTGAAGAAGATCAAATTCGACGAGGAGTACTCAGCGATGCATAAATGGATCACATTTCCTCATCGAGAAGGGGTATGTTCAAACCAAGCTCATGCCGACTTCCCGCAAGAGGCCATCTATGAAAGAGAAGCAGGACGCAGTGGCTTTTTTGGCCCTGCGGCCCATTTCCATCACCAACATGCACCGACAGGGTGGAGTGAATGGCAAGGTGAGTTAAGGCCGAGAGCCTTTAATTTTAATTTGATCGAGCAAGCCAAACAAAGTTCACCGTGGAGCGTGCCGCACCTATTGCATAATGCACAATGTAAAGTACGAGTATGGAAGCTGGCTCAAGCGATGGATCATTTAGTGCGTAACGCCGATGGTGATGAGTTACTTTTTATTCATCAAGGAAGCGCTGATTTTTATTGCGATTACGGACACTTGAGCGTTTCACAAGGGGATTATGTGTTGATCCCGCGCTCAACCAATTGGCGGCTGGAGCCAAGTGAGCCGATGTTCATTCTAATGATAGAGAATACGGATGCGGCGTATGCTTTGCCAGAAAAAGGGCTAGTAGGGAACCACGCCATATTCGATCCTGCGGTTTTGCAAGTCCCGTCGATTAATCCAGAGTTTAAAGCGCAGTATTCAGAAAAGACCACCCAAGTTCATTTAAAACGTCATGAGAAAATCAGCGTCATTACTTATCCATTTAACCCATTGGATGCAGTAGGTTGGCACGGTGATCTTTCTGTGGTGAAACTCAACTGGCGAGACATTCGGCCGTTGATGTCGCATCGCTATCATTTGCCGCCCTCCGCTCACACAACCTTTGTTGGCCAAGGTTTTGTGGTCTGCACCTTTGTGCCTCGGCCGATTGAGAGTGACCCCGGCGCTTTAAAGGTTCCGTTTTATCATAACAATGATGATTACGATGAAGTGCTCTTCTACCATGCGGGTGATTTCTTTAGCCGCGATAATATTGAAGCTGGCATGGTCACTTTTCATCCTGCCGGGTTTACCCATGGCCCACATCCGAAAGCGTTCCAAGCTGGGCAAGAGCATAAGAAAAAATTTACCGATGAAGTGGCAGTGATGATTGATACGCGGCATGCATTACACTTTAGTGAGGCGGCGCAGCAGGTTGAAAATCAACAGTACGTCTACAGTTGGAAGAGCGAATAAACGAATAAGAATAAGGAAGTGACATGAAGTTAGCTACGCTAAAAAACGGCACAAGAGATGGTTTATTGGTAGTGGTCAGCCATGACTTATCAAAATGCGTTGCTGTGCCTGAGATTGCCGAGCATTTACAGCAAGCCTTAGACCGTTGGCAGGAAACCGCACCGATGCTCAGCGAAATTTACACGGCGCTTAATGAAGGAGAATTGCTGCAAGAGATGCAGTTTGATCAAACCTTGTGTCATTCGCCGCTGCCTAGAGCGTATCAATGGGCCGACGGTTCTGCTTACGTCAACCATGTCGAGTTAGTACGAAAAGCACGAGGTGCGGAGATCCCTGAAAGCTTCTGGAGTGATCCGTTAATGTATCAAGGTGGTTCGGATGCTTTTCTTGGACCGCGTGATGATATTCAAATGCAAGATGAAGCATGGGGAATTGATTTTGAAGCCGAAGTGGCCGTGATCACCGATGATGTCAGAATGGGTGCAACCCCAAGTGAAGCGGCGCAAGCGATTCGATTGGTGATGTTGGTTAACGATGTGTCGCTGCGTGGTTTGATCCCTCAAGAGCTTGCTAAAGGATTTGGGTTTTTTCAATCCAAACCGTCTTCAGCATTCTCTCCTGTCGCTGTGACACTCGATGAACTAGGCTGCCATTGGGACGGTGGAAAACTCAACCTGCCATTGCTATCAACCTATAACAATAAACCATTTGGTTGCCCCAATGCTGGCGTGGACATGACGTTTGAATTCCCACAGTTAATTGCTCACGCAGCAAAAACGCGGCCCTTGTGCGCGGGCACTATTATTGGTTCTGGTACAGTTTCCAATAAACAGGGAACCGATTTTGGCAGTGCGATTGCTGAAGGGGGAGTCGGTTATTCATGTATTGCAGAAGTGCGGATGATTGAAACCATTCGGGACGGTAAACCAAGTACCGAATTTATGAAATTTGGTGACAGGATAATGTTAGAAATGCGTGATGATAAAGGGAACAGCTTGTTTGGTTTAATCGATCAACGCGTGGTGAAAGGGTCATGAGTGGCCTCAAGTTATATGGGTATTGGCGCTCTTCAGCCGCTTACCGAGTACGCATCGCACTTCACCTCAAGGCGCTCGATTACCAGTCGATTGCTATCCATTTAGTTAAGGAGGGCGGAGTGCAACATTCAGCCGAGTTTAGCGCTCTCAACCCGAGTGAGTTAATTCCGGTACTAGAAGATAACGGGCATTGCATTACTCAGTCGTTAACCATCATCGAATATTTGGATGACCAGTATCCCCAAGTCCGTTTGGTTCCGTTATCAGGTAAAGAGAAATATCAGGTTAAAGCACTGGCGCAAGACATTGCTATTGATATTCATCCACTGAACAATCTACGAGTTTTACAATATTTAACGCGTGAACTGGACGTAGATGAAAGTCAAAAAGGAGACTGGTATCGGCATTGGATAGCCACGGGGTTTTATGCCTTGGAAAAGAAATTGGCGACAGTATCAGGGGAGTACTGTGTTGGTGATCAACTGAGCTTAGTGGATGTTTGTTTAGTACCACAAGTGTATAACGCGGAGCGCTTTAATCTTGATATGGCGCAGTTTCCGATCATTAAACGAATCACTGCTGAGCTTCGTGCTCATCCGGCGTTTATTGCCGCTGCACCAGAAAACCAGCCCGATGCTGAGAGTTAATCGAAAAGCCAGCCTTGCGGCTGGCTTTTCTTTGCGCTGTTTATTGAGCATTCGCCACTAAACTTGCATTGCTGTAATTGTTGTATCCATGCAGCAAAATAGAATAGCGGCCCGGTTGAGCATTGGAGAACTGACACGTTTCATTATTGCCACTGCGATAAGGACGGCAGTCGTATTGCTGTAGATCGGCATCAGTTTGATACTTAACGTATAAATCGGCATCGCCGCTTCCCCCTGACAATACAATACTCAAGTTGCCCGCTTCCTGCAGTTCGAATTGATACCAGGTTTTGCTATTTCTGCTGGCCGATAAACCGTTCACAGGTACGCCATTTTTCAGTTGATTGCTCGGTGTAGGCGGTGTTGAGGCGTTACCCATTTCAACCACATAAGCCAATCCAAGTTTAGTAAATTTCACCGCATGAAATCCTGTTGGGTCGGAATTTTGCAGAGTGTCTTGCGGGCTATGAATATTAGGGTTGTAATCATTAAATTTGGATTCAAAAGGCATTGCAGCTGGGTAACCAACCGCATGCCAAGAGGCATGATCAGAGCAGGCATAGCCACAGGTATCAAATCCATAGGTTAGTGACGGTAAATATTCATCCAATAGTTGTGTCAAATACTGGGTAAAATTACTGTCGGTGTAATCGGTTATGAAGACAATATCTTCGCGTGAACCTTGGTAGTTAGTCATGTCTAACTGCATCACAGACATTACTTTTTTACCTTCGGCTTTAAAACGATTGGCTAAGTCTTGTGAACCTCGAAGGCCCACTTCTTCGGCGGCGTAAGCCATAAAAGCGATGCTGCGTTTAGGACGAAAATTTTGCTCAGACAACAAACGAATGATTTCTGTCACGCCCGCGATGCCTGATGCATCGTCATCCGCACCCGGCGCAATACTGCTTTCGTTGGTTCGAGAGCCAAGTGTCGAGTCTAAATGCCCGCCAATCACCACCCATTCGTCAGGTTTTTCAGAGCCCGTGATTGTAAGCATCACCGATTTCTGGTTGTAGCCTGAATGTGTGATTTGTTCCACTTTGCTTGCGGGCAGTGACGCAGAGAGTGAGCGCCAATGAGCAGCAATCCAATTCGATGCTTGAGCACCAGTCGAGGTAGTATAAAAGCGATTTTTAAACTGAGTTAAGGTGGTGATGGTACTGGTGATTTGTTGCGCTGATACTGATGGCAACCAAGCATTAACGGTGGTTTGCTGAGTTATTTCTGGTGCACTGAAAGCGTTTAGATTCAGCGGCATTGCGCTGACACTCATCGCACTTTGTGCAGAAGGGTGGACCATATAACCACCACATCGCTGATGATTTTCGTGCATTTCATGTGAAAGCGTCGCTAACTCGCTTACTGGTACTTGCCCAACCCATACTGATGTTTGATTGATAAGATTTTCAGGTAATAGGCTTTGGGCTCCAGAGCGAAGCGCCGTTTGCGTCGCGTCACCACCAATGGAAATCCACACCTTTTCTTCTGCATAAGCGGTACTGAAACAGCCTGCTAGCGCAATCGCCAATAACGTTTGTTTCTGGTTCATTCTCTCCTCCCTGGAGTATTATTATCAACATGACGTTGACCATAAACCCTAGGCCAAAAATAGGAATAATGAGAACAATTCGTTTTATACTCAGTTGTTCATAACGGTTGTCACTAAACTATCAATAAGGTATTTCATCGACTGATAAAAAGAAAAAAGCCAGCGAAAACTTCAGCTGGCTTAGAGGTTTTAACGCTGTACCCATACTGGATAAGTGAAGAAAATAAGGTGGGAAAAATTAAAGAGAAAGTGGAAGAGTACAGCCGTCCATAAACGCCCGCTTAGATGATAGATCGCGCCGTAGCCAATACCAGCTAATGTGGCAAATAGCACCAAAGTCACGCCGCCAGAAAAATGCGCAAGACCAAATAGGGTACTAGCGAGCGCAATACCGAGCCATAGACCGAATTTTTCACTAACGGCTTTTTGTAAATAGCCCCGGAAAAATGCTTCTTCCACCACACAGGTTAAAAGCAAATTATTGAGAGCAAAGAGCCACCACCAAGTCGGTAAAGATAACTCGGGCTTAATCGCGCCAAGCGCCCATGCGACAAAAAGCAAAGCAAAAAGAGGAATCGACACTTTACCGATCGCGGCCCAACGAATGGTTTGATGGTTGCCAAGGAGTGGCGGCCAAGCGAGTAGCAAAGCAAAAAATACCATAGGTTTATCTAGGTTCAAGTAGAGACGAAAGGGGGCACTATTTGCACCAGCAAGCACATTATCCAGCACTTTAGGATTATTAAAACCAGGAATAGCATGCAGCAGCAGTGCAATTGCCCATAATAGCAACGCACCATGAGCAAACCATTTCCAGCGGCCTTTCAGTTGTGGAATGTAATAAGCACCACATAATCCAATGGTGACATACAGCAGGGCCATTAACGATAATCGGTCTGTGAACCATCCGCCCACTAACGACAGTGCTAGCAAGGCGAATGCTGGACGTAACTGCTTTTGAAAACTGAAGATAATGGCAAAAAGCAGCGGGATCCAAATCCATAACGATGAGTCAAGTATCATAGAGAGTACCTTAGGAAATCATCCATATTATTTAGTGATGACAGAGTGGAAGAGTGGCGCATTATGAAGAATCATTCTCAATAAAGAGATTCTACCAGTCAGCTAAACGTTTGCAGGCTTACAAAAAGCACTGTGGATCGTCACTAAAAATGGCGTCAACCGAGTTGAGATGTTTGAACTTTTTTGGATTATTCACCGTGTAGCACCAAATTTGGTAACCCGCTTGATGTAACTCGGCAATGTGTTTTGCACTGATCCATTGATAATTAAGGTTACAGCCAAAGGCGTCAATTTCGGCTAACACTTGCTTATCTTTACGCGTTAATCGCTCGCTCAACACCGCCAATTTATAACCCGGACAATGCTGATAAAGCTCGCGCATGATAGCGTGGCTAAAACTGGAGAGAACAATCTGTTCATTCGGTAATCCACATTGATCCAGTTGCGCTTTAAGTTGAGCAGCGACTTGAGCAACATCGTGTTTATCCACTTTGACTTCAATGTTTAAACCAAGGCTGTGCTGCTTTGCGAGTGTCAGCAACGTCTCTAATGTCATGATGGGTTCGCCTGCAAATTGAGGATCAAACCAAGCGCCAAAATCGAACTGTTGTAATTGCTCAAGCGTATAAGAATCAATGCGCCCTTTACCATTACTGCAACGATCAATGGTGTGATCGTGGCAAACAACCAATATGTGATCTTGAGTCGGTTGCACATCCACTTCAACCCACTTTAGGCCTAAATCAATAGCGGCTTGCACACTCACTTGCGTATTTTCAGGGTAATGGCCGGCCACTCCGCGGTGGCCAATAATCATAGGCTTCATAGCGTTATCTCTACACAATTAAAACCGGCTCAGCATAGCGCGCGCCTTCTATTTTGTCTTCAAATTGATGGAAATGAGAGACGACGCGCTTTGGACATCACTTTCGCTAATGCTATGCTTATCCAACATCAGGCAGGAGGTCTGATCTGTCAAGTAGGGATAACGGTGAAGCTACATACGATCAAAGGCTATATTCAGAATATGTATCTGGCTGAATATCCAGAACGATTATTACTGCTAGACGGTGCAAGTCGAGCAGACATTCCTACGTTGCAGCACTTCATTGAGAATGAACTGAACCGTCCTTTTTCTCATCTGCATACCGTTGTGGTAACTCACATGCATCCAGATCACGCTGGGGCAGCTCATCAATTGCGTGCATTAACGGGTTGTAAAATTGTCTCTGCCAATAAAGATCATGATTGGTATCGTGGTTTGGACGGATTTTGTATGCATCTAGCCGATCTTGCGCTTGCGCGTTGGATGGCGAATCGCCTAGGCCGCCCGCGGCAGAATTTATGGTATCCACGTGTCTTAAAGCCTGACATTAAGCTCAACGATGGCGACACTATTCCTCATTTTAACGAATGGCAAATCTTAGAAACTCCAGGGCATACCGACCGAGATTTGTCTGTCTACCATGCACAGCAAGGCATTGTGTATGTTGCCGATTTAATGGTTGAAGTGAAAAAGCAGTTGATTGCCCCTTTTCCTATTTTCCATCCCAATCAATATCGCCAGTCACTTGAACGGATCTTCAAGCTCAACCCAGAAACACTGCTTCTTGCACACGGCAAAGAGGGGCGTTTGAGCGAAAAAACCTACCAACACCTGCTAAATACCGCACCTATACGGCCCATCACACATTGGCGAGTGGTCAAAATAAAAGTCAAAAGTTTAATGAAGTCTGTTTGGCAATTTGGGGTCAGTAAAGGTAAATAAAGGGTAGGTGGCTTTAAAACTCATCAACAAAGAGTGTTCGCCGCATACTGTGGTTGTTTGCACCGGAAAAAATCGTTAGAATGCGATCCTTGATGATAATGAGAGCTTTTATCAACAAGATGATAACACTTCGTTGAAGGTAATGAATAACGTCTATGAATCTTTTAAAAATCAGCTTGTCCTTGGTGGCGACTACCAGTTTGTTCGCAGTAAATGCTTCTACACTCAGTGACGCGAATGCCATCCAAAATAAAACCAATTCGGCTTCAGTCGCCAGCCAACAGAACATCAATCACAGTTCTCAATCAGCGTTGCTGATGCAAGCTGATATCGATCAGTTAAAAGAAGAAGTGAAAAATATCACTATTTATCGTAATCACTTGGCATCGCTGGTGGAAAACCAGAATCAGGAAGCGCAAAGTCTATCGTCACAAATTGATGAGATAAAACTGACTCGCCAAGGCATCGTTCCTTTGATGTATCAGATGATCGACGGGCTACGTACCCTAATCGAAAACGACAAACCATTAAAGCGCGAAACGCGTTTAGAGCGTTTAGAAAAGCTGGAATCGATGATGGTGCGATCGGATGTCAGCGATGCTGAAAAATACCGCCGTATTCTTGAAGCGTACCAAATCGAAATTGATTACGGGACTAAACTGGGTGTTTATCAAGGCGCAGTGGTGCTCAATGAAAACAAAACCATTGAAGCTGACATTTTATACGTTGGCCGTTTATCGCTGGTGGCTCGTAGCTTAAATGGCAAACAGTATTGGAGCTGGAGCCAAAACTCGCACCAATGGACCGATGTCGATAGTGGGCTATATGCCGATTTAGATACCGCTTTCAAAATGGCCAACAATTTAATCACACCAAACTTAATGACGATACCTGTTTCACTTGAGTTAGTAGAGGAGCAAAACAAATGAAGATGGTTTTCTCTCTCTCATCACTCTGTTTAACACTATTGGCTTTCAACAGCTTTGCTTCTACGGAATTAGTCAGCAACGCCAAAGTGGAAAACAAACAGCAGCAGCAGCACAATATCGAACGCGAAGCGGGTTTTAAACAAACCGAACAGCAGCTACGCCGCGCCAAAGCAGAGCTAGAAGCTCAGCGCCAAGATTTACAAGCGCAAGCGGATAAGCTAAGCACGCAATTCAGTAATAATGAAAACCGACTAGCACGTTTAGAAGAGCAGCTTCGCTTAGAAACAGGAAGCCTTGGAGAGCTGTTTGGTGTGGTACGCCAAAATGCCAAAGCATTAAGCAGTGAATTGGAATCTTCCATCACTGCGGTTGATCGCCATCAGTATACATCGCGGGTACAAGAAATTGTCGCCGCAAAATCTCTACCCTCGATGCCGCAGCTGACGGGGTTATGGCACAGCTATGTTGAACAGATCATCGCCAGTGGTGAGCTAAGCCGCGTTCAGATCGCATTTATCAATGGTGACGGTGTCACGCAAAATGTGGCCGCCTATCGTATTGGAACCTTTGGTTTGGTGACAGAGCAAGGTTATGTCAAATGGAACGGGGATAAACAAGCCGCCACCGCTTATTTGAAACAACCGGACAATGGACCGATTTTCTCTGGCCTAAATACGGGGGAAATCGAAAGCTTAGTGGTCGATCCTTCGCGTGGCATCATGCTTGAACAGCTAGCCCTTACACCAACATTAGCCGAACGGCTACAAATGGGTGGTGCGGTTGGTAACATCATTTTGGTACTGCTTGGTATTGGTTTAATCATCGCTTTCTATCGCGGCTTCGCATTGGTGATGACTCACCACAAGATCAAAGCGCAGCTTAAAGATGTACAGAAAATTGGTAATAACCCATTGGGGCGTGTACTCAGCGTCTATAACAAAGAGCAAAATCGCAGCGTAGAAGCGTTGGAGCTGCGCTTGCTGGAAGCGGTGGTCGATGAACAAGCGCATTTGGAAAAAGGCTTATCGATGCTGAAGTTATTAGCTGCGATTGCGCCGATGCTTGGGCTATTGGGTACGGTGACCGGCATGATTGAAACCTTCCAAGTGATCACACAATTTGGTAACGGTGATCCAAAAGTAATGGCGGGCGGCATTTCAATGGCCTTGGTGACTACCGTTCTGGGTTTAGTCTCTGCGATTCCACTATTATTAGCTCATAATATCTTAAGCTCTCAAGCCGAAAATATTCGCTCTATTTTAGAAAAACAGGGGATTGGCCTCGTTGCTGCGCAAGCAGAGCAAGAATGCCAAGCTTCAATGAGGAATGCGGCGTAATGAACAGCGTATTGCCAAGCGCACTGCTCAGCAATGACTGGCTAACAACCTTGCAGCAGTTTATGCAGCAAGGGGGGATCGTCTTATGGTGGCTAGCTGGGGTGGTGGCGCTTTATTGGTTGTTGATCATCGAACGCGTACTGTTTGTGGTATTGAGCTTTCCTAAATATCGAAAAGGGTGGTTAGAGCAATGGCATCAACGCGCGGAACACCATTCATGGTATGCCCATGCCATTCGCGAGGGTTGGCTTGGTGAAGCACAGCAGATGCTGCGCCACAACCTTAACATGATAAAACTGCTCGTCACACTTTGCCCAATGTTAGGGCTGCTCGGCACAGTCACCGGAATGATCTCTGTGTTTGATGTGATGGCAAATCAAGGCAGTAGCGATCCTAAATTGATGGCATCTGGCATTTCATTGGCCACATTACCGACAATGGCCGGAATGGTCGCGGCCCTTGCGGGCATGTTTGTGCATGCTCGTCTTGCAAAAAAGTGTCATCTACTTGAATTAAAATTAGAAAAATCGTTAAGGAGTTTGCGATGAGATTAGGCAGACGCCAACCAAGAAATGATGAGGCGCAGATAGACTTAACATCGATGCTCGACATCGTCTTTATCATGCTGATTTTTTTCATTGTCACCAGCTCATTTGTTCGTGAATCAGGTGTTGAGGTTAACCGTCCTCAAGCTTCTCACGCGGTGAGTCAGAAAGATGCGGGTATTTTTGTCGCTATCAATGCATCCAATGATATTTACATCGACAAACGCTTGATTGATGTTGAACGTGTAGAGGCCACCCTAGAACATCTGTTGCTCGAACAACCAGATGCGGCGTTAGTGATTCAAGCGGATGAACATGCTTATAACGGTACGGTTGTTAAAGTGATGGATGCGGCCAAAGGAGCCGGAGTGAAAAATATCGCATTGGCGGCGGAGAAACGTTAATGGGACGTTTACTGCTTGCTTTGCCAATTGCAGGAGTGATTTCGCTGGCGCTGTTCAGTTTTATGGCGTGGATGGTGGATAACGGTAACCAACGCGCTGTAAAACCAACTCAAGCACTGCGATTTAATATGGTGATGATGGAACAAGAACACGATTTACAGCGTCGCCAACGTAGCGTTCCAGAACCTTTAAAGTTGCCTGAGCCGCCACCGCAAGTACAAGTGACACAGTCACAAACTACCGCTACGGCCGCTACATCACTCACTAGTTTACCTGCTTTGGGTTTGGATACCGCGCTTAATGGGGTGGCGATTAGCGCACCAACTTTTGGTGATTTCGGTTCAAACCAGCAAGCAATGCCGTTATATCGTGTCGAGCCTGTTTATCCAAGCCGAGCTCTAAAGCGAGGTGTAGAAGGTTTCGTTACATTAAGCTTTACCATTGATACAACAGGAAAAGCCGTCGACATCAATGTCGTCGATGCCAATCCCAAACGTATGTTTGAGCGTGAAGCGATGCAAGCGCTGAAAAAATGGAAGTATCAACCTCAGATTGTCGACGGTAAAGCCATTGAGCAGCCGGGACAAACCGTGACTGTGGAGTTTAAAATTGCCAAATGATGAAACGTATATTGATTGGCTTATCACTTGTTATCGGCTCGCTCTCTTTAAATGCGAGCGAATTAAGTGCGACAACAGTCCTGAAAGTGCAAAAAGCACAACAATTTGCATTAGAAGAGAACCTCACTCAAGCCATTGAGGTACTGAGCAGTGTTGAAACGTCACGTCTTTACGATAAAGCATTTGTTGCCCGGATGCTTGGTGTGTTTTATTGGCAAAGTGGTCAGCCCAAAGCGGCTATCAAACAGATCAAGTACGCTGTAGAGAGTGGAGAGCTGCAAGATGAGCAGGCATGGACCACCGAACGTATGTTGGCTGATCTGTATGTCAATGAACAACAATTTGAAAAGGCGTTACCGCACTACTACCAATTATTGAAATCCGTTCCGCCTTCACAGAAAGTAGACGATCTGTGGTTGCGTATCGCACAAACCCACTACCAAATTGCACAATGGAAAAAAGTGCTGCATGCGTTGGATAAATACCAAACCGTGACACCACTTAATACTAAAAACCCACTGTCACTTAAATTAGGTGCGCAGCTTCAGCTAGAACAATGGAAAGCGGCCATTCCAACTTTAGAAAAACTGATCATGCTGGAGCCTGACCAAGCCAGTTGGTGGCGACAGTTAGTCGGTTTACATCTGCGTTTAGATCAGCGTCGTCAAGCATTAAACAGTTTAGCGTTAGCCAAATTACAAGGTGTGGAATTAACCGATAAGGATAAACACTTGCTCGCGCAGTTGTATGCGCAAAACGGCATTCCAGAACGTGCGGCGCAAGTTCTGCAAACATTATCTGATGCTGATCAAGACTTAACTTTACTGAAAGAGCAAGCCACTTACTGGCAGCAAGCCAAAGAATGGCAATCAGCGATCAGAACGTGGACAAAAGCAGCTGAACAGGATGAGCAATATTATTGGCAAGTGGCGCTGCTGTACAACCAGCAAGGGCAATTTAAAGAAGCGTTACAGGCGTTGGATAAAGTCACCACGCGCGAGAAAAAAGCCGATGTCGCGTTAGCGCGAGTTCATGCGCTGTACAAACTCAATCAACTCGATAATGCTCTATACCAAGCCAAGCAAGCTGAAAACCTAAACCCATCAAGCCATGCCAAAGGATGGATCAAATTCCTTTCTCGTTTACAAAAAGTTCAGCAAGCGCAAACTGCTAATATCTGATCATAGCGCCTCATCTGCCCGATGATGAGGCGTCTGACCTTTTACGATTTTTGAATCGTCATTATCAAGACTGACATTGGTTCGGTTTTGCCTATCTTAGTGATAAAGAGAACCTATTATTGTCTTTCTGATTTTTTCCGTACCATAACGTTTAATGATGAAGTACAGAGAGAGAATCATGATGAAAGCGTTAGTGGTTGAAGGTGGTGCGATGCGCGGCATTTTTGCCAGTGGAGTCTTGGATAGTTTTTTACAACATCAGCACAACCCATTTGATTTTGTATTAGGTGTTTCAGCTGGAGCTTCAAACTTAATCGGCTACCTTGCGAAGCAACCGAGACGCAGTTATCACGTTGTAACTCAGCTTGCCACCGACCGTCTTTTTTTTAACCCAATTCGCTTTATTAAGGGGGGAAATCTCGTCGATGTGCGTTGGCTAATCGATGAGTCCAACCGACGTTATCCGATTGATGAAGACAAACTGTTTAACTCAGTCCCTTTCTTTGCCGTTGCAACCAATATCGAAACGGGTAAAGCCGATTATTATCGAGTGACTCAAGAAAACTTGAGCACGGCCATTGAGGCCACATCCGCTCTACCGATAGTTTATAAGCACACGCCTTGTTTCCATGGTGGTTGCTACACTGATGGAGGGGTTGCTGATTCGATCCCTGTTAAAGAAGCGTATCGCCGTGGAGCACGAGATATTACGGTTGTTTTATCACATCCACTTAGCTATATCATGTCGCCCCCTAAAAGTAAGTGGATGATGAAAAAACTCTTTTCACGCCATCCAAATATGGCTAAATCAATGCTATTTCGTGCGAAACATTACAACCAATCACTTGAATTTATTCGCAATCCACCTCCTGATGCCATCATTCGAGTAATCGCGCCACCTGAAGGGTTTCCCGTTAAGAGATTGACGATGAAGTTACCGTTGCTCAACATAGGCTATGACATGGGCTTAAAAGCCGGGCAAAATCATTTGGAGTGGCTTGAATACACACGTGCAGCCTAAAAACGCTTAGGTTTAAAAGGCTGATAAAACACTATCTACATGTCGTAACTGTCTATGTAATAAGCTGTTTTTTAGAGATGATTGAGTATGAATTTCATCGCAATTTATCTTGTTTATGGTTTTCATATGAGTGGCACGTGTTAAGTATGTACCACATTTTGATTGATCGAGCCTGATGGCATGCAACTGAAACTATCGCTACTCTCCATCGCTTTATTGAACACAATTCCTGTCACTGCAACGGAAAACTTTCAGATGTTTATTCCGGTCACAGCAGCCAACAGTTACCAACATGGAATTGATGTTGCTGAGTACTGGAAAAGTGAAAAACTGGATGGAATTCGCGCCATCTGGAATGGACAATATCTTCATACGCGTAATGGTAATAAGATCAATGCGCCTGCTTGGTTTACTGCACCATTACCTAATAAGGCATTAGAAGGAGAGCTCTGGGCTGGACGAGGTCAGTTTCATCACGTTCAACAAACGGTATTGGATACCATACCAACCGATGAAGCGTGGCAAAGCATCCGCTTTATGCTGTTTGATATGCCCGAAGCGATCGGTGACTACCAAAAGCGATACCGCAATCTCATCCACTTATCCTCACTCATGAATGCTCCGCACATTACCTATATTGAACATTCACCAATTCACTCAGAAAAAGAGCTGCTTGGGTATTTAGACAACGTAAGTGATGGGCAGGGTGAAGGGGTGATGCTGCGAAAAATTAATGCCCATTACCAAGCCGGCCGCAGTAACGATTTACTTAAGCTTAAAAAACACCAAGATGCTGAAGCTACGGTCATTGGTTATAAACTGGGTTCTGGCAAGTATCAAGGTATGATGGGATCAGTGCTAGTGCGCTTAGAAAACGGTGTTGAGTTCTATATCGGCAGCGGTTTTTCTGATGAGATCAGAAATAATCCGCCAAAGATCGGATCCATTATTACTTTTCGTTTTAATGATCTCACTGCAGAAGGAAAACCAAGATTTGCACGCTTTATGAGAGAAAGGCCAGCAATATAAATAAGGCCAGACAATGTCTGACCTTATTATTTCATCGCAACGCCTTTTCGCCACGTTGAAATTCGGAGAATCAAGCTGTTATTTCGATGCAAAATCAAGTTGCACGCTATCGGCTTGTTGATGCATCCAGTGTAAGCGGATACCCAGCATCAAAGCAGCAGAAGATAAGCCAACGATAAATCCTATCCAGAACCCACTTGCACCCATAGGTTCGACAATGAAATCTGTCATTGCTAATACATAGCCGGTTGGCAAGCCAATCATCCAATAAGCGATAAAGGTACGATTAAAAATAGCCGTCATGTCTTTATAACCACGTAGCGCTCCTGCTGCAACGACTTGAATCGCATCCATACATTGATAAATAGCCGCAAAAATAAGCAACTGCATCGCCATGGCTACAACGGCTTGGTTTTCCGTATAAAGCAAAGCCACATATTCACGAAATAGAACCGTTAACGTCGCCGTGATAATTGCAGTAGATAAACCGACTAACAAGCCAACCTGTGAAGCGATGGTTGCCCCTTCAATATTTTTTTCGCCCAGCTTATGGCCAACACGGATGCTCACTGCCGCGCCGATACTCATCGGTAACATAAAAATTAATGATGAGAAATTCAAAGCGACTTGGTGAGCCGCCACCACCAATGAACCGAGTGGAGCGACCAACAATGCGACCACAGCAAATAGAGTAACTTCAAAAAATATCGCTGCCGCCACAGGAAAACCAAGCTTGAATAAGCGAATTTGCGCTTTCAATTGTGGTTTATGGAATTCACCAAAGATATTAATGTGCGCCATGCGTTTAGAAGTGACGACATAAAACAGCAGCATAAAAAACATCAACCAATAGACAATTGCCGTCGCCACACCACAACCCACACCGCCTAGCTCTGGTGCGCCAAATTTTCCGTATACGAAAATCCAGTTAAGTGGAATGTTAACTAATAAGCCCGCGAAACCAATCACCATGGCGGGTTTCGTCAGTGAGATACCATCCGTGAAACTGCGCAATGCTTGAAATAGTAAATAAGAAGGTACGGCAAACATCACGGCGTACATGTACCCGTTAGTTTTTTCAGCCATCAACGGCTCAATATCCATCCACCCCAAAATCCATTGAGTTTGAAAAAGAACACCAATAATGGGAATAGAGACAAACAACGCTAGCGCTGCGCCTTGCTGTATTTCAAAAGGAATTTTCTTTTGCCGCCCTGATCCGTTGAGTTGCGCTACAACAGGAACCAACGCCATTAACAACCCAACACCAAACAGAATCGAAGGTAGCCAGATACTCGCCGCGATCGATACCGCAGCCATATCAATCGCACTCACACCACCTGCCATGACGGTATCTACAAAGCCCATTCCAGTTTGAGCAATAGAGGCAATCAACACAGGTGTTGCCAATTTGATTAAATTTGAAGCTTCTTGTTTATAACGATGCACAAATATCTCCAGAGGAAGGACAAGCAAAAATCGCGACCAATAATCAACTTATCGCGTAGGCATGGATGATAAAGAAATGTCACACTAAGCTCCATGAAAAACTGATGAAATTACCTAATGTTTATTGGGAAGGTTGCTCGTCGCGCTGTATGTGGTGAAATCTATTTTAGACAAAGCTTGATTAGGCTAGATAGGAGGGCTTGGCGTGTTGCACGTAACCATTAAGAAGAGCGCTTGCCAAGCGCTCACTTTTTTAAAAGATTTGTTCATCATCGGCATCAACAAACAACTCTATTTTGTCTAAACGTTCATCGACCATCATATTGAGATGAATCGCATGGCAACAGGCGGGGCAATCGTCATAAAACTCTTGGCTACCATTTGATGCATCTAGGGTTATCCTAATGGAATGACCGCAGTGAGGGCAGTTGACCATTCTTTCCGTATAATTTTTCATATCTCTTTCCTTACATCCTTGGAGATATCTTAATACTAAGTCGCTAAGTTCCTTTAAGCGGCAAATTAAGTTCAAACTTTGAATTGGCCCATAAAACAACAAAAGAGCCATTTATTAAGGCTCATTTGTTGTCTATACAGCTCGGTTATTTACACCGTTAAAAGGAGAGGATTTTCTTGATCAAACTTTCCGCTTCGACCAGATAGTGGCCACCAAATTGATTGTAGTGATTGAGGACATGATAGAGGTTATAAATATTTTTACGTTCCACATAGTCCAAACTCAAAGGTAAGATGCTCTCATAGCCTTGGTAAAACTCAGGTTGAAAACCTTCAAATAATTCTGTCATTGCGATATCGCATTCACGATCACCCCAATAACAGGCAGGATCGTAGCAAATTGGACCAAATACAGAGTTTGCCACATTCCCATGCCACAAATCTCCATGCAGCAGAGATGGGCGAGGGCTATGGTTAGCTAAGCGAGATTGGACAACATCGACCAACTCGCTGATATTGAACAACTCAATTCCTTTTTCACGCAACAATTGCAATTGCCAGCCGATACGTTGTTCTGCAAAAAAGCGACCCCATTTTTTGTCCCACGGATTTGGCTGCAAAGTGGAACCAATATAATTGTCTGCATCAAACCCATACTCTTTTTGTTCTCCCCATTGATGCAGTTTGGCCAGTTGTACACCGAACTCATAGCTGTTCGTCGCGTTATCTAGGGGTTTGGTTGGTAGATAGTTTAGAACAATGAACGCATGATTTTTACTGGTTCCAATCATCACTAGCTCGGGAACCTGTACTGTTGACGTTTCACGAAGCGAACGTAGGTTTTCACCCTCAATCTCAAACTTAGCTAAGAAGTCTCGTGTGTTCACTTTAACAAAATAGCGTTGCTCGCCATCGCTGATCATGTAGCAATCACTAATGTCACCACCGCTGACTTTTTCTTTTTCAACAGGGTTAAATTCAAACATGAGCGTATCGGATAACTGCTGAATGAGAGTTTGCCACATAACGACCTCTGCCTTGATTTACTTAATAATTCGTAGTTTAGGTCATGGTTACGAATATTTCAGAAGTGCGTGACACATAATTTAGCCACTTTCCTTTTGAGGGAGCACCAATGCTCATAAATGTGATTAAGTGCAAGAATTTGCAGATGCGAATACAGAAATAGTATTAAAAATAACGCTATATTTTTCATAAGTTGATCTTGCTTAGGTGCTAGTAACCCAATTTATAGGATGGCGTATCCTACTTTGGGGAAAATAAATGCTCGTGAAATAGATGCTTATCAAGAAATCGCGGGAAATTTGAACGTCTAAACTATCAAATCTGTGAAAATGGGCTGACATGGCTTAGTATTATTGAAGGTACAGTGATTACTAGCAATTTAGCGGTAAAGCGGAGAATTAAAGTGGTTGTAGAAACCGATGGTTATTTGGCTCTGATAGAGCATCTCTCTTTTAATATGGATGTGTTCACATCAGGCGGAGATATTGGCGCTGAAAGTGTAGAAGATGTTGTGACCGACATGGTTTCAAGCAACATCATGGCTATTTTTGAACAAAACCCTGAGCTACATTCCAGTGTTCGATTCCAGTTGCTCAAAGAAGCCGATTCTGTAGTGGAAGATCTTGGTGAAGTATTGGCGGGTGTTTGGAGTAAACCTGCGACCAATGAACAGATCCTTTTTCTTGATGAATACATCGCCTTAGTGAAGAATCTGTTCGATACTGCCGTTGCGAAGTACGACTAATTGAAGTATGACTAATCAGAGTTAGGCGGGCTTATAATCCGCCTAAATTGCCAGAATTTAGAAGCCCAATAGGGGTTATCGATTCTTGAGATCATCACACCTTTAGACGTAGAGGCGTGCATGAATTTTTTGTCTCCTAGATAGACTCCAACATGATTGCTCGTCCTTGATGTTCTAAAAAAGACCAAATCCCCGCGCTGCGCATTTTGATAATTTACCTCAAACCCCGTTTGACTCTGTGAGCGTGTGGTTCGTGGTAGAGGGATCTGCCATACATCTTTAAACGCTATTTGCACAAATGCTGAGCAGTCGACTCCGTTCAACGTTTCACCACCTAATCGGTACGGCACTCCTTGCCAGCGCTGAAAAACCGTGCCTAATCCATCGTCTTTATCTTGGACAATTGACAGAATCTCTTCTTGAGTAACATAAGTAGGGCCAGAATTGGACGAAATAGGCGATCCTACGCAACCCGTTAGCACACTAGTTATTGATAATGCGAAGAGTATTGGACTTTTAATCATTTATCATCCCAATGAAATGTAACTGAAACATTTTTGAAATATTGCATTCCTACTATGGTTGAGCCTTAACACATTCTCTAATCACTTAGTTGCATTTATCATGAATTCCTCAATAAATAATCGACATTCACCGTCGTTGATTCAAACCATCAGTGCCATTTTCATCACGATGACGTTACTGGTGGTCCTTTTATCCATCACCAGTTTAAAAAGCATCGATAAGGTAGGGCTACAGTTTTCTGGATTGTCTGAACAAACACTACCTTTGGCATTAAATAATGCAAGGTTGACGCAAAATATATTAGAACAAGTACAATCTCTCGGCGATGGCATCCGCACAACGGAATCGGCAGAATTAGAAGCGGTAAACCAGCAATTAAGCCAGTTAAACCAGCAGACGGACCAACTTACTGACCAGCTTTTCTCCATCGCTACTCGTATCGGTAACGCGATTACTCAAGATCATCAATTGTCGTTACGCAGCAAAAGTGCGGCATTTCAGCAGCTCACCTATTCTATTTTATCAACGCAGGCCTCTTTGCTTAAACAGCAGAATGCTATCGATAACGCCGCCACTGCGTTTCGTTACGGATTAAGCTCCATTGGACCGGAAATGAACCGGATCAGTTCATTTCTCGCATTAGATAACCCGGAATCGATGGATGCGGCTAACCGCTTTATTGCCAGTGCAAGTTCGATGGAAAGTACCTTCTTACTGTTAATGATGCAAAACGATCCTGAACAGGCCAAAGTGCAATTTAAGGAAATCCGTAATCGCATGGCGGGAATTGAGCTAGCCTTTGATGATTTTAAAGAGTGGCATCCTGATGTTATGGAGTTTGCGAGCCTGACGGCACCTTATGAAATGGTTAAAGCGGGTTTTGTTGAGCATGGCATTTTAGCACTGATCTTAAATAAAATTGAGCAAGCACAGCAGCAGCGACAAGAAATGGCACAAGCGGCTCAGCTAGCCAAAGACACGGTAGCACTGCTAAATACGATTTCTGCCACCGCAAGTGAGTTGATCAAACACAGTGAGAACGTGGTTCATGACGCAATGCTAATGGTTAAGCAAGTACAATATACTGGCGGCATTATTCTGGTCGCTTTGGTTTTACTTGCATGGCTAGGGTTACGCCACTGGCTAAAGCTGGGGCTGAATAACTTATTGGTCAAGCTTGCATTATTAACTCAACACGATTTTTCTCAACCCGCTCGTTTGATTGGCCCGAGTGAATTTAAAGAAGTTGCTCTACAACTAAACCAAGTTATTGAATCAACAAAATATTCAATTTCTACCGTAACGCACAATTGTGAAATGCTCTACCAAAATGCCGAAACCAGTCACGATGCAGCCGATAAATCCAACCGCAGTTTAGCCGCACAAAATGATTCGTTGGTTAACATGGTTTCCACCGTGAGTGAGTTGGAATCGGCGATTCGGAATATCGCGCTTGTGACCAGTGAATCTTATGAAGAATCAGTGGCTGCCAGCCAGTTTTCTACGCAAGGGGTGAAAGTGGTAGAACAAAACCGTGTTCGCTTGGAATCTCTTGAAAATACACTGCATTTAAACGATGAAGCAATGCACGAGCTTGACCAGCGCGTGAAGAAAATTCGCGAGATGGTGGATATGATCAGCGGTATTGCTGACAGCACCAACTTACTGGCGTTGAACGCCGCGATTGAAGCAGCAAGAGCTGGCGAACAAGGGCGTGGTTTTGCGGTTGTAGCCGATGAAGTACGCAAATTGGCCAGCGATACATCACAGCAAACCACCAATATCCGGGACATGATGAATGAACTCACCAATGCAACGCAGCGCTCTCGTCAAGCAGTATCGGATTCGCGCCAAGAGATGAGTAATGCGCTGCAATCGAGTCAAGAAGTCAAAACAACATTTGAGCAGATAGAAAAAGCAGTGGAACAGATTCGTGCTCGAGTTGAGCAGATAAGCGTTGCAACAGAAGAGCAAGAGCGAGCGACGGCCGATGTAAGTCAATCTATCAGCCAAGTTTCATCGCAAGGCGAGCAAACCAAATTACAGCTTGAAGCCATGGTCGAAAGTTCAGAGCAGGTGGCTGAAGTTGCGGGTGAACAGCAGGCTATGTTGCATAAATATACGCTCAACTAGCTTATCCAGTGCGAATTTCTGTATTTTCATGACGTTGTCACTTTTTTCTAAATGGTTGGGTAAGCATTTTATCCAACCACTGCTCACGCTTCTCTCGAAAGAGTGGTAGGCCGATAATGACCTGCTTATGGCCCAATTCTGGCTGCGCACGATAAGTACGAAATAGCCGATCCCAACATGACAAGAAAAAACCAAAATTGGAGTGAGTTTCTCGCACAATGACTGAATGATGCACCCGATGCATGTCAGGTGTCACCACCAACCAGCGAAGCCAACGGTCCATTTTCAACGGTAATTTTGCGTTACTGTGGTTAAACATCGCGCTCGCATTGAGCACAACCTCAAATATCAATACCGCGAATGGGCTGACACCCAACATGATCACGCAAGTGATTTTGATCCACAAAGAGAGAATCATTTCGAATGGGTGAAACCGTGAGCCAGTGGTCACATCAATATCTTGATCAGCGTGGTGCATGCGATGTAAACGCCATAACCAAGGAGAGAAGTGAAAAAGCACATGCTGGGCGTAAATCACGCCATCAAGAATAATAACTGACAGCGCAATTTCAGCCACTTGTGGTAAATCCACCCAATTAAAAAGGCCAATAGAGTCTTGCTGCGCCCAATAAGCCGCTTCAATGGCTAACACTGGCATCAATAGCGATAAGCACACGCTATTTAAACCAACCAAACCTAAATTATTCAGCCAGCGAGTGGCTTTACTTTGGGTGAGTGTTTTACGTGGGCAAGACCATTCCCACAGCGCACAAAGCATAAATACAGCGAAAAATATGCTCAAACGGATCAATTCAGGGTTCAGGTTCATACTTAATGGCTCATCTTCAATGGTCTTGTGCTAGGAATCTGCTTGTACTGTAAGTACAATCGGCAGCACTTTCCAGCTTGCCGCCCTGATTTATGAGAATCCACGCATTTAACCATTTGTTCCAACATCGCTTAGCGTTATCGACCAAACCTTTTCAAGCTCGTGGTGCGAAAGTTGAACGTTGCGCCTATTGTCAGGTCGCCACGCAATACTGCTTATGTGGTCATCAACCGGATATGGATACGGATATCGCAGTATTACTGCTGGTTTCTGAAAATGAAGTATTTAAACCCAGTAATACTGGTCGACTAATTGCCGATGTGATTAAAGAAACTTACGTTTATCAGTGGAATCGCACCGAACCTCACGCGGAAATGTTAGCACTGTTGAATAACCCCGCCTATCAACCAGTCGTCATTTTTCCCGAAGAGTATGTGGATGAAAAGCCTCGAGTAATGCAAAGCCCTCCCAGCGCGCACGATAAACGCAAACCACTGTTGATATTGCTTGATGGAAGCTGGCGCGAGGCAAGACGAATGTTTCGCAAATCACCTTATTTAGATGCGCTTCCGGTGATGTCTATCGCACCTAAAAGCGTATCGCAATATATGATGCGTAAATCTGATAATGAGCAGCATTTATCAACGGCTGAAGTGGCGTCGTTGGTATTGGCTGAAGTGGGTGAGCATCAAGCCTCTCTGCTATTAAGCCAATGGTTTGAAGTGTTTCGAGAAAGTTACTTGCTGAGCAAAACCCGCCTAAAGCATGATTTGAGCAGGCCAGTCTTGAAACGTTTCATCGACCAGCAGCAAAGCGAGACGTGACTCTAAAGTTGATCGATTCGGTGATGAGTAATTGCTCAATCGAACCTATAGACCAGATAAATTGGTACTCGGTCACGGATTGTAGGCTGAGCTCTGTGGATAATGCCCAAAGTTTTATTTTTAGCTCATTGATGAGCAAATTTTAGGAGAGATTGCATGTACTACGGCTTTGATGTCGGTGGCACTAAAATTGAGTTTGGTGCGTTTAATGAGAAGTTAGAACGCGTAGCAACGGAGCGCGTTCCTACCCCAACAAACGACTACAATCTGCTAGTTGAAACCATTGCGCAGTTGGTGAGTAAATATGACGCGCAATTGGGTGTGGAAGGCAAAATAGGCCTTGGCCTACCGGGTATGGAAGACGCTAATGATGCTACGGTATTAACCGTCAACGTTCCTGCTGCAAAAGGCAAACCATTGCGTGCTGATTTAGAAGCAAAAATTGGCCGCAGCGTGAAGATTGAAAATGATGCAAACTGCTTTGCGCTTTCTGAAGCATGGGACGATGAGCTGAAAAATGAGCCTTCGGTTATGGGCCTAATTCTCGGCACAGGTTTTGGTGGCGGCCTTATCTATGAAGGGAAAGTGTTCTCTGGCCGTAACCACGTCGCAGGGGAGTTTGGTCATATGCGTCTGCCTCTTGATGCATGGTTACATCTTGGCGATAACGCGCCGATGCTCGGCTGTGGTTGTGGCAAACAAGGATGCTTAGACAGTTATCTCTCTGGCCGCGGTTTTGAGCTATTGTACGAGCACTATTATAGCGAGCACAAAAAAGCGATTGATATCATTCACGCCAATGAAGCAGGCGAAGCGAAAGCCGTTGAGCATGTTGAGCGCTTTATGGAACTACTTGCCATCTGTTTTGCCAACATTTTCACAGCCAATGACCCACACGTTGTTGCACTCGGTGGCGGTTTATCAAACTTTGAATTGATCTACCATGAGATGCCTAAACGCGTACCGAAATACCTGCTTTCTGTCGCGAAATGTCCGAAGATCATCAAAGCAAAACATGGTGATTCAGGCGGCGTACGTGGTGCGGCTTTCCTTAATATCAAATCATAAAATCAAACAAAAAGGGCCTATAATCAAACGGGCCCTTTTTTATATCAGTCAAAAGTTAACTCTTTAACCTAAGTTCTGTTTATTTGGTGTTAGCGCCTTTTTTACCCACACCTACGTTTTCTTTTTGTTGCAGTGTTAGCTTGCTAAAACCTAACTTTTTAAAGTGGTTATCGCGGTAATTGCGTACCGCTTTTGCGTCAGAAATCATTTCCAGCTGCTGTTCCATTTTTAAAAAATCAGTAATATCAATACCTTCCGCTTCGGCTACTGCTTCTTGAATGTTGTGATGTTTTTCGTAAGAAAAAGTCAGCGTTTTATCTTCATTTTTGTAAGTGTACAAAATGGTGCGAGCCATGATCATCTCTCTAAAATCGTCATTCCCAATTTCGGGAAAATAAACAAAGGCTGATCGCTTACTATCAACCGATTGAAAATGGGGGCGTTGGTAGCGCTTAAACATGACTAACCAACATGTAATGGGCTAGATTTTGCCTTTAAGTGGGATAATTGTCACGCTTTCACCACCGAAATAGCGCAGGATATTTCATTTACAACGCTGTACATATTCAATCACAAACGCCGCTATTGCATCGAGATCATTGATGTTCATCTGTGGTAAAGCACTTTTCACAACTTCATCCGCGGCGATAGCGATGATATTTTCATCATTTGGATATAGCCAAGGTTTACCCACTTCAGCACGGTGCAATTCAATTTTTGGAAAGGCGAGGTTTTTACACCCTTCAACTAAAATTACGTCGAGTTTATCGCAATCAAAGCGAGACAAAAGATATTCGAAATCGGGTTCGGCTTCTGGCGTCTCAGTCATCATGGCATGACGATAGCGCGATGCAACTAACATCTGGCTTGCCCCCGCTTTACGCAGCCGATGGCTATCTTTACCTGGTTTATCAATATCAAAATCGTGGTGCGCGTGCTTAAGTACGCCTAATGTTAGGCCTGCTGCCCTTAACTTGGGCAACAAGGCTTCAAGCAGGGTTGTTTTTCCTGTGCCAGAGTAGGCCGCAAAGCCAAGCAAAGGGCATGAAGGCGCTTGATATTTCATGATGTCAAAGTTCCAAATTGTGCCAGATCTTGAGGCGTGTTGAGGTTCAAAAAGCAGTTTGGCGAGTCGCTAAAGTCAACGTAATCTGTGTGGCATTCTTGATAAAGACGGGTGATTTTTCTCTCGCCACGTTCTAAAAATGCAGTCAGTGTTGGCAGCACACGTTGGTGAATAAGGGTGAATACGGGTTGAGCGAAGTGACCATCATGGGCGACTAAAATATCATGCGAGTCTTGAACAGCATGGCAAAAACGCGCAACAAGATCGTCATTGATCAACGGGCAATCGCAAGGGACAAATCCAACCCAATCGGTTTGTGCATGGGTTAACCCTGCCTGAATTCCAGCGAGTGGACCGGGATAATCAGCCATGGTATCGGAAATGACAGGCGCAAACTGACGATACTGTGCATGGTTACGATTAGCGTTAATCGTAAGGCTAGTAGATTGCGGCTTAAGCTTATTCATGACATGTTGAATCAAAGGTTGGCCATTGAGTTCAATCAGCCCTTTGTCTTGTCCACCCATACGGCTGGCTTGCCCACCCGCTAAAATAACCCAACTTGTTTGTGTGGGAAGTAACATGAAATGTCTCTTAATTGTGCGATGAGAAGAGCGCCGTACAGACAAGTTAAACTCATTGATTGAGCATAACTCGCCCATTTTTAGTGGCGACAAACCAAGGTAAGGATGATAACGCAACTCATGCCTTGGTGCTAACTGGCTGATGATTATAACCAATCTCACTTGTGCGGGTGGATCTTTTTCATTGCTCTCGTTAAGTTGTTCATTGCTCTCACTAAGACACAAACGCCTCCATTAGTTTGGAGGCGTTTGGTCAAGTTAGGCAGTATTATGCATCTTCAGGTAGTAGGAATAACCCCACGGGGTTGATCGTCAGATAAGCGTGATCAGCGTAACTGGGGTCAAATTGTGACGAGTTGAGTTGCAGTAACAGCTCTTTGTTGTGCCATTTAACCAACACTTCATACATCGACCCCATGTAAGCAATACTGGTAATTTGACACTGTTGGCAGGCATCACCGTCCGCGCAGAGCAAAATAGCTTCTGGTCGAACACCAATTTGATAATTTCCCGCAGGCAAAGCCGTGACACTGTCATCATTAGCGGGGATCTTATAGCCATTGATGATCAAATATTCACCATCATATTGACCCTCAAAAATATTGGCTTCGCCCATGAAGTTGGCCATGAACATCGAGGTTGGGTGCTTATACAGTTGAGTTGGTGACCCCTGCTGCATGATGTCGCCATCTTTCATCACAATCACAGTATCAGAAACGGCAAAGGCCTCAGCCTGATCGTGCGTCACATACAAAGAGGTGATATTAAAACGTTGTTGCAACTCTCGAATAGTTTCACGCATGCTGCGTCTTAAATTGGCGTCCAAGTTACTGAGCGGCTCATCGAATAGCAATACCTTAGGCTTAAGCACCAACGCGCGAGCGAGCGCTACTCGCTGTTGCTGACCTCCTGAAATTTGGTCAACGTAACGTTCTCCAAAGCCTTCTAAATCGACTAATTTCAAGGCTTCATCCACTCGCTGTTTCACTTCATCTTTACTCAAGCCAATCATTCTTAGGCCATAACCTACGTTGTCATGTAAGGAAAGGTGAGGAAACAGAGCATAAGATTGAAACACCATGCAGATGTCACGTTGCTGGATGGAGGTGCTCGTGACATCTTCACCATCAATAAAAATTTGGCCACTGGTTGGTTTTTCGAGCCCTGCGACCAAACGCAGCACGGTCGTTTTTCCACATCCTGAAGGGCCGAGCAGTGTTACAAGGCTGCCTTTTTTGATTTCTAAATCCAAATTACCAATGACGGTTTTATCGCCAAAACGCTTGCAGACATTCTTTAAAACAACAAAGTTTTCATTTTCCATGGTGATATCTCCAATGGTTATTCTTGGTTATTGGCTTTAGAACGAGAAACACGTGCCTCGCCAACGATAAAATCAAAAATTAAAATAATAGCCAACATCACAACAATCAAAATCGAGCCATATGCGATCGCAACGCCATACTCACCATCTTCTACACGATTCAGGATGTAAGACGTTGCCACCCGTGTTTCTGGTGTCACCAAGAAAATAATGGCGCTGACGGTCGTCATTGCTCGAACAAAGCTGTAAATCAGTGTTGAGAGAATTGCTGGTCGTAATAACGGTAACAGAATATGAGTAATGGTTTTAAAGGAGTTAGCCCGCAAACTGAGTGACGCTTCATCGAGCGATTTATCAAGCTGGCCTAGCCCTGCAATACCTGCGCGAATGCCTACTGGCACGTTACGCATCACCATGGAAATCACAACAATGGCCGCGGTACCGGTGAGGTAAATAGGCGCATCATTAAATGCAAGAATGTAAGATACCCCCGCAACCGTGCCCGGAACGGCGAAGCAAAGCATGGTTGCAAACTCAATCACTTTCTTACCGTAAAATTGCTGACGGACAACGATATACGCAATCAACAGACCAAAGAAGGCGGTCAATGGCGCTGCAACGCCAGCATAAATCATCGTCGTGATGAGTGATGGCCAAGCACCTTCACTCATTCCCATGCCAAACAGATGAATATAATTTTTAAGCGTTAAACTGTAATCTACACCCCAGTTCACGGTGAAGCTGCCGAAGATGATGCTGCCATAAAGCAAGATGTTAAATGCCATCCAAAAATAGAGCAGTGCCGAAACCGTATGTTTAAGTAAGGTAGGCAGCGCTTGCACATCGCCACGATATGATTTGCCGGAAATGGTGACGTATGAACGCTTTCCTATCCACAGATATTGGACAACAAAGATCGCCAACGAAAATAGCAACAAGACGGCCCCAAGTGTGCTGGCGGAAGCGTAATCTAATTGAGCTCCTGCGATGTAGAAGTAAATCTGAGTGGCTAACACATCGAAACTGCCCCCAAGTACAAGCGGGTTACTGAAGTCGGCCAGTGATTGGACAAAGATGATTAAGAAACTGTTGGCCAAAGCAGGTTTGAGCAATGGCATGACAATTTTAAAAAAAGTTTGATAACGATTGGCTCGAAGTGTGTAGGACGCCTCTTCCAGTGATGGATGTAGGGATTTCATCGCGCCATCTAAAATCATGAATGACATAGGAGCAAAGGCGAGCACTTGTGCCATCCAAATGCCTGTAAAACCATACAGCCAGTTTGTCTGTTGTAACCCAAACCAATCCACCATGAGTTCGGTGATATAACCGGAGCGCCCAAGCATTAAAGTCACCCCAAGCCCAACGACAAAAGGGGGAGTCACAATGGGAAGAATAGAAAAAATTCGCGCAATGAAAGCGGAGCGAGTGGCAATGCGTGTGGTATAGATAGCAAAGATCAAACCAAAGAAAGTGGCACCTATACCCACAGATACGCCAAGCAGTACGGAGTTCCAAACAATTTGTATGATCTGCGCTCGGCTCAAAATTTCAATGAATTGCCACGCAACAAAGTTCCCCATTTCATCTTGGAACATCGGTATAAAGATGGCAATACTCGGAAAGATAATAAAAATCGTGATCAAGAGAACAATCGAGATCAGAGCACCAATCACGAAGCTGTCACCGCCCAAAAACTCAAGACGAGCCAATGCCAATGTCATGACAGCACTTAAGGCAATAAATAGTGCAATGGTTGAATAACCTAAACCTTGCTGGGTATACCAAGAGCTGACCAACACGAAAAACATGCATGCCGCTGAATAACCGATATCAAAATAGTGACGGTGTTTGGCGTACTTATTACCTGCATAGCAAGGGCGAATGAGAAGTACACCCGGAAGCGCAAACCATAACCAAGAAATATTGGCACGGCTCCAACCCATAGCGGCATAAAACTCTTGCGATGTTGAATCAAACACTCCGTAATCAAGTGCAAAAGATGGCAACAGCACAAACGCACACAATAACGTCAGGATCCAATAAAAAATCGGGTCCCTATGCGAGGTTTTTAGCGGCCGATGTGGTGCAGTGCCTGCTGTAAATTCATTCATTTTTCTGTACCAAAGTTATTTGTAGCCACACGGTGATAAGCCTGGTATTGGCTTTATAAAAAGGGCAGTAGGCACTGCCCATCGAGGCTAAGACAAGGGAATGCGTTGGCTATTCGCCCATTTTTACAACATTAACCCACTTATTAATCAATCGCTTACGTTCATCAGAGGATCCATAGGTATCCATGTCATAATCGATCAAGGTTAACTTTTTAGGGTCGAGGGCGTTGGGGGATTGTTCCGCTTGAGTGTTAGTTAAAATTTGGAAAGATTGACCTTCTTTCCATGCCAGCTCTTGTCCTTCTTTTGACATGACCCAGTCAACAAACCGTTTCGCGTTATCAAGGTTACGCGACCCTTTGATAATGCTCACACCACCAATTTCATAACCTGTACCTTCACAAGGTGAAATCAGCTCCAGCGGTGCTCCTTTCGATTGTTCGAGTGAGTAGTCATGCAAAAAACCAATACCAATCGCAATTTCACCACGCGCTGAGTTACGTGAAGGGGTAACACCTGATTTGGTGTATTGAGAGACGTTTTTGTCGAGTGCTTTGAAATAATCAAAGGCTTTATCTTCATCCCAAAGTTGAATGAAGGTGGCTAATGCGGTGTAGGCAGTCCCCGAACTTTGTGGGTCAGAGATTTGAATCTCTCCTTTGTATTCAGGTTTGGTTAAATCATTCCAGCAGCGCGGGATCGGTAATCCTTTTTCAGCCAAACGTTGAGTGTTCACCCCAAAACCTAAAATACCCATATAAACGGCAGAAGAGTAGTTCCCTTTGCGTTTCGCTGGATCTTTAAATCCATCCATAATGAATTCAAGCTGCGGGGATTTGTAAGCGTGTAAGAGATCCATTTCACCCGCCTGTGATTGAGGATCCAACGTGCCGCCATACCAAACATCCGCGCGTGGGTTCTTCTTCTCTGCTTCGATTTTGGCCAGCGTGCTGCCAGAGCCATTGCGAACAAAAGAGGTTTTTACGTCATATTTATCAGAAAAGGCTTTAGTCGCTGTCTCGCACATGGCGTTAGTGGCACTGCAATAAACCACGAGTCGGCCTTCAGCAAATGCTTGAGGCGCGGCAAGCGAAGCACCGAGAATGCAGGTAGCAAGTACACTGCGAGGTAATCTATCTTTCATGTCTGTTTCCTCTTGTTATTTTCATTACTTAACGTAGACGTAGGGCAGCGTTAAGTTTCATCACATTCCTGTGATTTCGTTTTTGCTGCATGACACAGCGAAATCAGAAAACAACGTGGGGAAAGGTTATGACATAGTGACGGCATTCCCTGCACGCTGTTGCGCTTTTAAAAAGGGCAAAATCAGTAATCCAATCAGTGCGGCTGAGAGGGTAATGACACTGAAAAATCCTTCCCAACTAAATTGTTCAATAATGACAGCCAATGGGTAACTGGCTAACGCTGCACCAAGATAGCCAAATAAGCCGACAAAACCGGTCGCGGTTCCAGCCGCATCCTTGTGCGAACATTCAGCGGCGGCCATTCCTATCATCATTTGCGGACCAAAAATAAAAAATCCGATGGAAAAGAAGCAGCCCGACAACACCACAAAGTTGTCAATCGGTGTTAGCCATAACGCGGCCACTGAAATGAAAATGCCTAGCGCAAAAATCAAGTTCATCGGCGCTCGATTGCCTTTAAAAAATTTGTCCGAGCCCCAACCACCAAATAGCGATCCTAAAAATCCTCCGACTTCAAACATCGATACGGCAGCGTTGGCCGAAAAAAGCTCATAACCATGCCGTTCAGTGAGGTATAAATTACCCCAATCATTTAGCGCGATACGCACCACATACACCAGTAGATAGGAGCTACATAACAGCCAAATGTACTTATTCCCTAGCACGTAACGACTTAAAATTTGGCGAAATGGCAGCCCTTTACCTTCAGACTCATGGCGCTTTTCTAATTCATCGTTACGCCACTCACCCACTGGGGGTAACCCTAATGTTGTTGGCTTATCTTGCATGCGAAAGCAAAGCACTAAACCAACGATGATCGCCAAGCAACCCGGTGCAATAAATCCGTACCGCCAACCAAAAGTCACAGCGATAAAACCAATACTGATCGGAATGAGCGCGCCACTTAAATTGTGGCAAGTGTTCCAGATAGACCACCAAAACCCACGTTCAGATCGGGAATACCAAGTAGTGAGCAATTTAGCGCACGGCGGCCATCCCCAACCTTGGAAAAAAGCGTTCAATGTCCAAAGCACGGTAAATGCGGCTAGGGAAGAGCTCAAACCAAACAGCACATTAATCACGCCTGTTGCAACCAGCCCCAAACCCATGAAGTAACTCGGTTTTGATTGGTCGCTGACCATGCCAGAAACAAACTTTGACAAACCGTAAGTCATGTAAAAGAGCGTACCAAGCAGACCCACATCGGAATGTTCAAGCCCGAGATCAGTGAGCATCGCAGGCATGGCAAAATTGAGACTTTTGCGTGTGAAATAAAACACCCCATAGCCGACGTACATCGATAACATTAAATGCAAGCGCCAGTAACGATAGGTTGCATCAATGTCCTGTGGTTCTATAGGTGCTGATGTCGGTTTTGAAATCAGAAAACCCAGCATGCTATGTTTCTCCCTAGTGCTAAGAGATGGTATCGGAGTGATTCACCAAATGAATGAGACAAAGTTATAAGTGACTAGGAAATTTTCCTAGTTTGTTGATATTGTGAGCGGTTTTGTGGGCAAGTTAACAGTTATGCGCGTCCCAAGCGGTATTTGGCTACGCTGCGATTCAATTAAAAATGTGCCACCCAGTGCGCTGACGCGTTCTTCGATGCCGAGTAAGCCTTGGCCTTTGCTGCGCCAATCGGAAGCTAAACCAATGCCATTATCACGCAGCTCGACACTGAACATGTCACCGGGAACAAGACTTAATTGCACGGCTGATGCTTGTGCATGTTTGCACACGTTATTAAGCAGCTCTTGAATAATTCGATACAGTGTAACGGCCGTAATGTCATCTAAACGCTCTGCAAAAATTCCGAAATTCAGACGAAAATCGACGTGTCGTTCCGCAAATTTCATTTCACTTGCAAGCTGCCGAATTGCGCTCTCAAGCCCCAATTCATCAAGCGCATGAGGGCGAAGCTCGGTTAATAATTGACGTGTCGATGAGTGAATTCGTAGCGCGAGCGTGTTGATCGTCTCAGCGATGTTGGTTTGTTTTTCATTTTGTGCCAAGCGACTAGCGAGCATGGATTGGATCTGTATCGCGGTGATATTTTGGCCAATTTCATCATGCAGTTCGCGTGCAACTGATTTTCGGATTTGCTCTTCAACCTTGACTAATTGCCGAGCCAGTTGCTGTTTGTTCGCGAGTTCGATTGCTAGCTTTTGGTTAATTTTAGCTAAGCGTTGCGCCAAGAAATATTGACGGCTAATCGCGATACCAAGCCCTAAACCAACAAAAGCTTGCGTCGCTATAAAACTTTGTAGTTCAATATCGGATTCAAATGAACCTGTCATTTGCCGTGCCGTAGCAAGCAAAATACTGTTCATTAGACTAGCCAATACGCCGCCTTGCCAACCGTATTTATAAGCCATAAAAATATTGGGAAGCAGGAAAATGAGCAGGGCGATCGGTTTGAGCTGCTCTAGCAAGGTTAACTCCGCGATCAATCCGCCACTAAAAAAAAGCAAACACCACAGCAACGCAGAGGGGCGAAGTGTTACGTCCTGATGAATAAGATCGGGTGACAGTGGTCTCCAGATCTGCTGATGTAGGTAATCGTACAGGAGAAATAAGAACGGAGTGAGCAGTATACCGCCGGTCAGAGCTGAAACGGTCGCTTGTGCCACGTAATGCAGTTCGAGGTTGAGTGGTTTGACCAACAGCAAAACCGAGCTCCCACATAAGATGCCGTAAACGACCGTCAACCCGGTAAGCGCCAACAGTTTTTTCCAATAAACGTGCAGTGATGTCCAGAGAGATTGAAAGGCAATCGCCAGCCAATAAGCGATCAATGCAAACAGCAGTAATAGATATTCATGAGCAGCGATAGCCAATACATGCCCGAGCAACGCCACTATAGCCATTTCGCATAAAGTGATCCCAAGCCAAAAACGACGCGGTGCAAGAGCGAGTGTGGCCAGCTTTAAGCCTGTGGGCAAAAACAGACCAGCCAGCAATAAATCAGGAGTTAAGTAGCGGCTGATGTTCCATAAACAAAACCAACCAATTGAATACAAAACGCATGCAAATGCATAGCTAAAGCCAGAGGAGAGAGACAACCGAGGTAAAGCTTCAGAAAATCGATGATGAAAATGCATAGTCGCTTCTATAACGTCTCGTTAACCAACAGTTGGTGAGTAATAGCAAAGCGGATGAGATCCACATTGTTGGTAAGCCCCAGTTTGCTTAAAATATTTGCCCGATGCACGTGAATCGTTTTGTGGCTAATTGATAAATCGTAACCAATTTCTTTGACGTCTTTGCCTAAAATCAGGTGATCAAACACCTCTCTTTCGCGTTTAGTTAACCCTTCAAGGACAGATGGCGTACCTGAAGCATTGCTTAGGTTAATTAAGGCATCGGCACACAAATAGCGATCACCATTAGCCACGGTACGAATGGCGCTCACTAACTCTCCAGGCCCACAACGTTTTGATAAATAACCACAAGCGCCAGCTTCTAGCGCTTTACTGACAAAGGACGCTGAATCATAAATAGAGAGAATGATGGCTTTAAAGTCCGGCTGAGCGCGGCGCAGTTTCTCTAACAACACAAGCCCACTTTCGTCGGGCATTGAAATGTCGATAACTGCCACATCGATAGAAGCGTTCACCAGCGCACGAAATGCTTCGCGCGCGCTACCATACTCACTGTGGACATGAATGTCTGGTTCAACCGATAACAGTTGTGCAAAACCAGAGCGAACCATGAGGTGGTCATCCACCAAAGCAACTGAAATCATACGGGTATCCTATAGGTTTGCAGTGATAGTCGCAGATGTATCAATAAGTATCAAAAACCAGCGCAGGGGATGTGATTGCTCTCTCGAAACTTATGATCAGTGGCAGGTAGGCATTAAATGAGCGAGTTACTCGCACTACGAGGGCAGTGAAACAAAAACATCGCTTGCAGTTCGAGCCTTGAACAAGTAACGTTGCGCAGTTTTTTATACAATTCACATTTATTAAGGTACTGGTTTTGATCTCCACCGCGAATATCACTCAACAATTTGGCGCAAAGCCTCTGTTTGAAAACATTTCCGTTAAGTTTGGCGAAGGTAATCGCTATGGCCTGATTGGCGCTAACGGTTGTGGTAAGTCAACATTTATGAAGATTCTAAGCGGAGAGCTTGAACCTTCGAGTGGTAACGTTAGCTATGATCCTAACGAACGTGTGGCGAAACTGAATCAGGATCAATTCGCTTACGAAGAGTTCACGGTTATCGACACGGTAATCATGGGCCACAAAGAGTTGTGGAAAGTTAAACAAGAACGTGACCGTATCTATTCTCTGCCTGAAATGACCGAAGAAGATGGCATGAAGGTTGCGGATCTCGAAACTGAATTCGCGGAAATGGACGGCTACATGGCCGAGTCTAAAGCCGGTGAATTGTTGCTTGCGGTAGGCATTCCTCTTGAACAGCACTTTGGTTTGATGAGCGAAGTGGCACCAGGTTGGAAACTGCGTGTGCTATTGGCGCAAGTTTTGTTTGCTGAACCACACATCATGCTGCTTGACGAACCAACCAACAACTTGGATATGGATACCATTCGCTGGCTAGAAGATACGCTAAACCAACGTAACTGCACCATGATCATCATCTCGCACGACCGTCACTTCTTAAACAGCGTATGTACACATATGGCTGACTTGGATTACGGTGAACTGCGTCTGTACGCGGGTAACTACGACGAGTATATGACAGCGGCATCGCAAGCGCGTGCTCGTCTGCTCTCTGATAATGCCAAGAAGAAAGCACAGATTGCTGAACTGCAAACTTTCGTTGCACGCTTTTCTGCGAACGCATCTAAAGCGAAGCAAGCGACGTCACGAGCTAAGCAGATTGACAAGATCCAATTGGACGAAGTTAAAGCGTCTAGCCGCCAAAACCCTTTCATTCGTTTTGAACAATCGAAAGAGTTGTTCCGCAACGCGTTAGAAGTTGAAAACCTTAGCCAAGGTTTTGAAAACGATCTATTCAGTAACTTCAACGCCATTTTTGAAGTAGGCGAACGCGTAGCGATCATTGGTGAAAACGGCGTCGGTAAAACAACACTGCTTAACACCTTAGCGGGTGTACTTGAGCCTCGTAGCGGCAGCTACAAATGGTCTGAAAACGCGAACATTGGTTACTACGCTCAAGATCACGCGCACGATTTTGCCGAAGATATGAACCTGTTTGACTGGATGAGCCAATGGCGTCAAGAAGGGGATGACGAGCAAGTGATCCGCAGCTTCTTAGGGCGCATGTTGTTTGGCCAAGATGACATCAAGAAATCCGTTAAGGTCATCTCTGGTGGTGAACAAGGTCGTATGTTGCTTGGTAAACTAATGATGCATAAGCCAAACATGCTGTTGATGGATGAGCCAACCAACCACATGGACATGGAATCGATCGAATCACTCAACACGGCTTTGGAGAACTACAAAGGGACTCTGTTCTTCGTATCTCACGACCGCGTATTTGTGGACTCACTGGCAACGCGCATCATTGAAATCCGTGATAACAAACTGACCGATTTCAAAGGCACTTATGCTGAATTCTTGAAATCTCGTGGCGTAAACTAATCCACAGTTTACTCTTAAGAAAAGGCTTCCTGCGGGAGGCTTTTTTAATGCCTACACAAAAAATAGAGTGCATTAAAATGGAGCGCACGTTCCAATTTGGTGCGCTTCTTATGAATGCGTTTATTCTTCCATCATGCAACAACTCCCTTGATATTTATATAATTCACTCTATTTCAATAAGTTATTTGATATTGAAAAGTTATTGATTCATTTGTTTATTTTGGAATGTATTTTGCTTTAAGGCTGTTCAATACCAACAACTCACTATATTGGTGAGAAAGTAATCAAGTAGCACAGGATTGGTGCGCAACATTTCAATGGAGAATCACTAAGATGACTCAAACCGTAAGTCAGGTTCAAGGTGCCGTACAAGCCCTGACTCAAAGTTCTGATACGCTATTTTTGCTGCTCGGTGCAATCATGGTGTTTTTAATGCACGCCGGATTTGCCTTTCTTGAGGTGGGGACTGTGCGTAAAAAGAACCAAGTGAACGCGCTGGTAAAAATTCTTGCCGATTTCGGTATTTCTACAATCGCCTATTTTTTTATCGGTTACTGGATAGCCTACGGCGCTCATTTCTTTACTGATGCACAAACCCTTGCCCAAGGGAACGGCTATCATCTAGTTAAGTTCTTTTTTCTATTGACGTTTGCCGCCGCTATTCCTGCTATCGTTTCTGGAGGCATTGCCGAGCGCGCTCGGTTTTACCCGATTCTCATTGCTACTTTTTTCACCGTCGGGTTTGTTTATCCGCTGTTTGAGGGAATGATTTGGAATGGCAATTATGGCGTGCAAAGCTGGTTTGAAGCTCAATTCGGTGCTGCTTTTCACGATTTCGCTGGCTCTGTGGTCGTGCATGCAGTCGGCGGATGGATTGCACTTATCGCTGTCATGTTTCTAGGAATGCGTAAGGGAAGAGTACGTGCAGGAAAGCACACCAACTTTGCTCCATCCAACATTCCGTTCCTAGCACTGGGCGCGTGGATCCTTTGTGTGGGCTGGTTTGGTTTTAACGTCATGTCAGCGCAAACATTAAATGGAATTAGTGGATTAGTCGCGATGAACTCTTTAATGGCCATGACTGGTGGTATTTTAGCAGCGTTAATTGTCGGAAAAAATGACCCTGGCTTTATCCACAATGGTCCTCTAGCGGGATTAGTCGCGGTGTGTGCAGGATCGGACTTGATGCACCCACTGGGTGCCTTAGTGACGGGAGTGGTAGCGGGTGCTTTATTTGTTTGGTTGTTCACTCAACTACAAAACCGAACGAGAATAGACGATGTATTAGGTGTATGGCCATTACATGGTGTTTGTGGTGCATGGGGTGGGATTGCCGCGGGTATTTTTGGCCAATCATCACTCGGCGGCCTAGGTGGTGTCAGCCTCGCCGTTCAACTACTAGGAACCTTATTGGGTATTTCAGTGGCAGTATTGGGCGCCGCAATCGTTTATGGCTCTCTCAATGTATTGACTGGATTGCGTTTATCTGAAGAAGACGAATTTAACGGCGCGGATTTGGCTATTCATAAAATCTCCGCCATTAACGAAGATTGATTACATATAGACCGAAGTCGCGGGGTATTTCGGTCTATTTCATAGCTCGGTTTATGTCACAGAAAATAAGCAATCAATGGCCATTTTATACTATGGTCTAACCCTCAAAACTACTGTTGTTATTGCATCGGTGCTAAGCTAGCAAAAAAGCGTGCAATAAGGACATAGTATGAATTTCCCTTACAAGAATATCGTGATCCTCACGGGGGCAGGCATTTCAGCGGAATCAGGCATCAAAACATTTCGTGCTCAAGATGGGTTATGGGAAAACCATAAAATAGAGGATGTCGCGACCCCTGAAGGTTTCGCACGTGATCCCGATCTCGTACAGGATTTCTATAATCAGCGTCGTCGAAAACTCCAATCTGAATCAATACAACCTAATGCCGCCCACATCGCGCTTGGTAAATTAGAGCAAGAGCTAGAGGGAAACGTAACGATTATTACGCAGAATATTGATAACCTTCATGAGCGGGGTGGTAGCAAACAGGTGATTCATATGCACGGTGAGCTGCTTAAAGCACGCTGCAGCGTTTCTAACCAAGTAATAGAGCATAAAGACGACATTCTGAGCGGAGAGCTTTGTCATTGCTGTCAAATACCAGCTCAAATGCGACCTCATATTGTTTGGTTTGGCGAAATGCCACTGCGCATGGGCGATATTTATTCAGCACTCGAGACGGCTGATCTTTTTATCTCTATCGGTACATCGGGCGTTGTTTATCCTGCTGCAGGCTTTGTTCATGATGCCAGAATGCATGGCGCGCACACCATTGAGATCAACTTAGAACCGAGTGCCGTTGAAAGTGAGTTTGAGGAAAAACGCTACGGTAAAGCCAGTATTGAAGTTCCGCGGTTAGTGGAAGAGATATTAGGGTTAGAAATGCCAAAAAAGAAACACGCCTAGAGTAGGCGTGTTATCTAAACATTGAATATGATCAATTATTTACTTTGAGCTTCTGGAAGTATTCGTCGTACAACACATTCGCTTCTCCCACCTCATCTTGCCAAAACCCGCTGTCCATAACAGATTGTGGAGGGAAGATATTAGGATCATTGGCGAAAGATTTGGGTAACAGTGAATAGGTTGTTTTAACGGGAGTTGGGTAACCAATTTCTAATGCGATTTTTGCTGCATTCTCAGGGCGCAATAAGAAATCAATCATCTTATGAGCCGCATCAACGTTTTTGGCTCCGGCCGGAATGGATATGCTATCCATCCAGAAAATCGCGCCTTTTTCTGGCCAAATAATGTCAATTGAAGCGCCTTCTTGGCGGGCCATATACGCCGAGCCATTCCATAACATACCTAAAGAAACTTCACCCGCTAAAAAAGGGTTTGCGGGAAAGTCGGAGTTGAACACTAACACGTTTGGAATCAGTTTTTTAAGCTCTTCATAGGCCGCTTTAATTTCGTCAGGATCCGTCGTATTAGGTGAGTAACCAAGCTTACTCAGTGCAATATGGAACACCTCACGAGCATCGTCCATCATCATCAACTGACCTTCCCATTTGGCATCCCATAAGTCGCCCCAGTTTTTGATCAGTGATTTATCAAGCATATCGGTATTAATACCAATCCCCGTTGCGCCCCAGATATAAGGGATAGAAAATTTGTTGTTTGGGTCGAACGATTTATTGAGATAGTTAGAATCAAGATCAGCAAAATGAGAAAGCTTAGCGTGGTCAATCTCCTGCAACATGCCTTCTTTACGCATTTTAGAAACAAAGTAGGTGGATGGCACGACAAGATCGTAGCCGGAACCTTGAGTCTTTAACTTGGCATACATGCTTTCATTAGACTCATAGGTTGAGTAAATGACTTTAATTCCTGTCTCTTTGGTGAAATCTTCGAGAACGTCGTGGGGGATATATTCAGACCAGTTGTAAAAATAAAGCTCTTGATCTGCAGCCATTGCAGGCGTAGTGAATAGAGTTGCTGCGCAAATAGCGCCAGCATACAGTGTGCTTTTCATTACGTTTCCATTTTAGTCGGTGCCAAAGCTTAACTAGGCAAGGGTGCGTGATACGAAAGTGCAAAGTATACCAGTTTTAACGAAAATAGGCAGCTAGTGCTGCCTATTTCATACTTTTTGCGGAATTATTGACCCGCTTTTAACTTCATAAAGTAATCTTCATATTGCACAGTTTTTTCACCAACGGCAGATTGCCATTCAACACGATCTAAATCATCTTGAGATGGGAAAAGAGCAGGGCTGTCTTTAAATTTCTCATTAGACGCTTTCACGCCAGTTAAATAACCCGTGTCGCGAGAAATTTGTTCTGCAATTTCTGGACGTAGCAAGAAGTCGATCATCATATGTGCGGCTTCTACGTTTTTGGCACCAGAACTGATAGCAAAGTTGTCAACCCAACCGATACCGCCTTCTTTAGGGAAAACAAGCTTAATTGGCAAGCCTTCTTTTTGCGCAGCTGCAGCAGAGCCATTCCACAGCATACCTAAGCCAACTTCACCAGAGAGGTAAGGAGCGGCAGGGTTATCTGAGTTAAATACCAATACATTAGGCATTAGTTTTTGCAGCTCAGCGTAGGCCTCATCAATTTGCTTTTCATCCGTAGTGTTACCTGAGTAACCTAACTTACGAAGGGCAATGTGGAATACCTCACGAGTATCATCCATCAACATTAACTGGCCTTTCAACTCTGGGTTCCATAGGTCACCCCAGCTTTGGAAATCATTGGGATCATACATATCGGTATTAACCGCAAGCCCAGTGATAGCAACCACGTGTGGAATTGAATAATCATTATTTGGATCGTAAGGTTTATTCAAATAGTTGTTATCAAGGTTTTTAAAGTTGCTTAATTTAGACTTATCAATCTTTTGTAACATACCTTCATCGCGCATTTTAGAAACGAAGTAGGTGGATGGAACAACAAGATCATAACCTTGGTTGTGAGTTTTTAGCTTTGCATACAGGGTTTCATTCGATTCATAAGTTGAATAAATGACCTTGATGCCGGTCTCTTTCGTAAACTGCTCTAGAAGACCACTGTTAATGTACGGCCCCCAGTTCATGAATACTAGTTCCTTGTTTTCATCCGCTGTTACTGCTCCAGAGAACAAAGAAAGCGCACATGCACTACCAGCTAATAGAGTAGCCCATTTTTTCATTGACGTTAGCTCCAAACCAAACGTTGCCTATTTTTAGGCGTTAGATAGAAAAACAGAATGACGATTTGTCATTCTGTTTCGCGTAATGTATTACAAGATATCGATTCTACTTCACTTTTTCCCTTGCTAACAACTGTGATGTGATTACTAGAGCCAATGAGACAACTAACATCACGGTCGCCAGAGCGTTAACTTCTGGGGAAATGCCAACTTTAACCATAGAATAAATCTTCAATGGTAAAATTTCGTAAGTAGGGCCGGTTACAAACGAGCTAATGATCACATCATCTAATGACAGTGTGAAACTCAGCAACCAACCAGCCGCAACTGCCGGTTTCGCTAATGGCAAAATGATTTTGGTCAAAATCACCCATTCGCCAGCACCGAGATCTTTGGCAGCTTCGAGCATCTTTACATCAAATCCGTTGAGGCGACTGTAAACAGTCACAACAACGAAAGGTAAGCAGAATGTAATGTGTGCAATCAACAAAGTAAGAAAACCTAGCTGAGCACCTAACACTAAGAATAGCGCAAGTAGCGAAATTGCCATGACAATATCTGGGGACATCATCACAACAAACAACATACCATTAACTGCACGTTTACCTTTAAATTGATAACGAAAAAGGGCTACAGCAGTTAAACTGCCAATCAGCGTCGCTGCTGTGGCTGAAAAAACCGCTACATTCAGCGAGTGCCATGCGGCCTGAACTAAGCTGTCGTTTGCAACTAAAGCGTGGTACCACTTGGTAGTGAAACCGCCCCATTTAATACCAAATTTGTTGTCATTAAATGAGTTTACAATCAGCACTATGATCGGTAGGTATAGAAATACATACACTAAACTCATAAAGCTAAATCTAACTGTTTTGCCCATTAGTCTAGCTCCACTTTCTTATTCAATAACTTACCAGCACGATAGTATGCATAAAGCATTACAGCCATCGCCAGAGTCAAGGCAATGCTGGTCGCGGCGCCAAATGGCCAATCACGAGCATTCAATACTTGGCTCTTAATCACGTTACCAATCAGTAGGTTTTTCGCGCCACCGAGTAAGTCAGCAATATAGAACATACCTAATGCTGGCAGTAACACCAATAAGCAGCCCCCGATGATACCCGGCATGGTCAATGGCAACACTACCTTCAGCAAAGTTTGAAGCTTATTTGCCCCTAGATCTCTCGCGGCTTCAATGTAGGTATCGTCCAATTTTTCAATAGCAGAATAGAGCGGAAGAATCATAAAAGGCAGCAAGATGTAAACCAAGCCAATCATTACCGCTGTCTCGGTGTACATAATACGCAGTGGTTTGTCTATGATGTCTAAAGCCATTAAAGCTTGGTTTAGGATGCCTTGCGTACCCAGCACTATTTTTAATCCGTAGGTACGGATAAGAGAGTTCGTCCAAAAAGGAACAATCACCAAAAACAGCATAATTGGACGCCATTTTTGTGGCATTTTTGCGACAATGTAGGCAAATGGATAACCAATAACCAAGCAGAGAAGGGTAGCCACAATTGCCATATAGAAAGAGTGCATGAGCACTTTGGCGTAAAGTGGATCCAATAAGCGTGTATAGTTATCAAGCGTGAAGGTCATTTCAATTAAGTTGGCTTCATCGCGAGTCAAAAAGCTAGTACCAATGATCATAACGTTAGGGATTAGCACAAACAGCACTAACCACCCAACAATCAATGTGATAATAGCATTTTGAAGATTAAGCTTCTTGCTCATCATCGAGTACTACCTCCCAGCTTTCAACCCAAGTGATAGCGACTTTCTGGCCGAGAGAATGGTCCACATCAGGATCATCTTCGTTAAAGAATTCGCTAACCGTCACGCGCATGCCTGATTCTTCCAATTCGACTACAGATTCTAGAGTCATGCCTTTGTAGGTACGTTCTGTCACGTGCCCAACAATGCCTTTTTCTTCTGACTCTTTAATCTCTTCGATGCGAAGATCTTCAGGACGCAGCAAAACTTGTAGTTTGTGTCCGGGTTGTACATTTTGATCGTGGTAAACCACCGCTTCAACACCTTCGATATGTGCACGAATACGCTTATCATCAATTCGTTCAATCGTTTCAGCATTAAATACGTTGATCTCACCGATGAAGCGAGCAACAAATAGGTTTTTAGGGTCTTCGTAAATTTCACGTGGAGAGCCATCTTGCTCAATTTTCCCTTCACGCATAACAATAATGCGATCCGACATTGATAAGGCTTCTTCTTGATCGTGCGTAACGAAGATAAAGGTGATCCCAAGCTGACGTTGAAGCTGCTTAAGCTCCATTTGCATCTGCTTACGCAGTTTATAGTCAAGCGCGGATAAAGATTCGTCTAGCAACAGAACCTTAGGTTTATTAACAACGGCACGCGCGATAGCGATACGTTGTTGTTGACCACCAGAAAGTTGACTTGGTTTACGCTGGGCCATCGCGTCGAGGCGTACCATCCGCAGTGCTTCCATCACACGGGGTTCAATGTCCGCCGTTGGCACTTTTTGCATACGCAAACCAAACGCGACATTTTCAAATACTGTCATATGTGGGAAAAGTGCATAGCTTTGAAAGACGGTGTTAACGTGTCTCTGTTCAGCAGGAACTTTTGTAACATCTTGATTATCAAGAGTAATTGAACCTTGATCTGCGGTTTCAAAACCTGCAATCATTCTTAGTACTGTTGTTTTACCACAGCCAGAAGGACCAAGTATCGTTAAGAATTCGCCATGATTAACATCAAGGTTTAGGTTGCCAATGATTTCCTTACCATCGAAACTTTTACTGATACCAGAAAGACGAACTACTGGTTTTCCTACTGATTTTTTTACGTTCAACGTCTGTTTTTCTCCCACCTTGGTCTATAGGGATGCCTATCTTACGACCTGTCGCTATACACAATTGAGGCGCGCATCATAATCACCAAAAGAGTGAATTCAAAGCGTTTTCTTATATTGATACAGAAAAAGTTTTGTAGGTAGCAGTAAAGATTGATTACCATACAGAACTAACTAACTGTTCAATGCTTTCAAGTGGTTAATTATCAACCAAACACATAATAATGCAAGATCAGATTAGGCTTCTGATTTTGGACTAGAGTGTATTGCAGTATAATGACAATAACTTTGTGACCCAAATACAGGCAACTTGCTTTTCCGTTGCCTAGGACATTTTATGAATAATGATATTGAAAAAGATTTCAATTTAGGTGGTAGTGTAGAGCATGCGCTCAAGGGAGATTACGAGCTAAAAGTCAACGCCGTGCTCAAAGAGGCATGGGATTGTACGATCAAGCAATTTATCTCCTTTTCTCCTTCCATCGTGATTCTTTTATTTGTGCAGCTTGCGATCTTCTATATTGCTTTAAAATTGCAACTGGGTGATCCATCACTAATCTTGGATGCGTTAGAAACACCAGAAGCTTTCACAGGCAATATTGTACAAGCTATTTTTGTGGCTAATTTTAGCTATGAGGTCGTTAGTGCACCTATTTATGCTGGCGTGAGCTTAATGGCGATGAGTCATGTCGCTGGGTTAAGAACACAGCCAAGACACATAGGTAAGGGATTACAGTTCACCATCCCAGTGATTTTAGCAACGCTATTCAGCTTATTACTGCAAGGTGTAGCAGGAATGATTTTCCCATTGCTATCAATGTATTTGAGTATTGCGTTTAGCCAATCCATCTTATTGATCTGCGAAAAACGGGTTCCACCTATGCAATCACTGCTATTATCCTTACGCGCAGTCAATAAAAAAATCGTTCCTATTGCCGTGATTTATTCCGTGATCATGCTGATGTTCGTTGCCGCCGCGCTCTTTTATGGGATAGGTTTCATTTTTGTATTACCTTTCTTCTTCCATGCTAAAGGGATTATTTATCGCAATATGTTTGGCATCAAACTAAAGATCATAGCGACTAATCAATCCGACAATAATCCAAATTCTCAGGTGTTCAATGCGTAAAATAATCTTACTTACCGCCATCTCGCTCGTGGTTGTGAGCTGCAGCGTTTATTACGTCAAGCAAACCTCAACTGAGACGACTTACAAAAGCGACATTCCATCTTTGCAAGGTGCTAGAGCTGTTGGAAAAGCGCCTGACTTCTCAGCCATCGATGATGTGAATGAGAAAAAGCATGCTTTTTTTTCTTTCTTAAAACCAGGGATAGCTTGGGAAAATTTACGTGTTTTGCGAGAGCGTGAAATATTAGAGAGGATTGCACAACATCATCTAAGCAATCAGATAGCCAAAAGTGACTATAGTGAGGCGCAAAAACTCTCTAAGCGATATGAAGTACCGATTCCTGCAGAAGGCATCACTAGCGCATGGCTAGAAAACATGCTGCATCGAGTTGACGTTTTACCCGAAGCGTTAGTCTTGACCCAGGCAGCGAATGAATCGGCTTGGGGAACCTCTCGCTTTGCAACTGAAGGAAACAACTATTTCGGTCAATGGTGTTACAGTGTAGGGTGTGGGTTGGTACCTTTGCAACGAGTGGAAGGTATGACTCACGAAGTGGCGAGTTTTGGTTCTGTTCAAGAGTCAATCCACGGTTACTTCATGAATGTTAACCGCAACTCCGCTTATCATGATTTACGAGAGATTCGTTTTCGATTAAGAAAAAATAATGCCGATTTATTGAGTGCTGACAGTGCCATGGAGATGACCAATGGCTTACTGAAATACTCAGAGCGCGGAGAAGCTTATGTGCAAGATCTTCAATCTATGATGCGTCACAATCAGCCTTTCTGGACAGAATAATAATGAAAAAAAGAACGCTTACCTTATTACTGACAACGTTATGCTTTGCTAACGCATTTCCCGTTAACGCTCAAGAGTATATGTTTACATACTCCAAGTTGTTTTCAGCAATGAAAAATAACGTGAAAGAAGAGTACCCCAATGTCAAAGTCGCTTATTATTTCCTTAATGCCAATACCAAGCAGCTCTGCCCAATAGAGAAGGCTTGGATGGAAAAAGAAAAGCACTATGAAGCGTTGAAAGTCAGTAGCAACCACGAACTACTACTTCCTTTAGACGATCATTTACGGCAAGCGAATCCGTTAGTGTTTGTCGATACTCCTCAAGATATGCGTTGTGATTTTTCGACTGTTGTTATGGCAAAAGAACAGTTCAAAGGAGAAATATCTTACCAGCAGGTCGCCATCTTATTACCTCAGATGCAAAAATTACTGGAAGAGCTCGGCGGGATGTTTGCGAGTTGGTTCACACCCGATGTTTCTGGTGTCACACTCGAATTTGCCAATAATTTGAATTCGGTCATTCAGTTGAGTAACGGCGAAACCATTAACATAGAAAATGGCAAAGCCCAAGTGGATCTCAGTCAACTGGGTGAAGGTGGATCGATGCAGTTACCACAAGAAACGGTTCGCGTGTTACCTTATCTTCCCAAAGCGAAACATTAGACATGTTGGGCTAATATCAATAGGGCTGCATTCGCAGCCCTTACTCGTTTTATCTTTATAGGAATATCAAAGATTGGTGACATCCAACTTCAAACTAGGATCAAACTCCATCACGCTATCCTCATCTTCGAGCGCTAGGATTGGCATCTCTTCTTTATCAAAACCAATGTCGCCGCCATTAATAACGCCTGAATCACGGTTAATCGACTTAAAGTCAAACAACTTGAAATCAGCCAAATGGCTAGGCACTACATTTTGCATTGCACTAAACATGGTCTCGATGCGCCCAGGGAACTGTTTATCCCAGCCATTTAGCATTTGCTTAATGTTTTGACGTTGCATGTTTGGCTGAGAGCCACATAGATTACATGGAATAATCGGATACTCTCGCATGTTCGCATATTTGATAATGTCTTTTTCACGACAGTAGGCTAGAGGGCGAATTACCACATGTTCACCGTTATCAGACACAAGTTTAGGTGGCATTCCTTTGATCTTTCCACCATAAAACATGTTCAAAAATAGCGTTTCTAGAATGTCGTCACGGTGATGGCCTAACGCAATTTTCGTCGCACCGAGTTCTTTGGCTGTACGGTACAAAATGCCACGGCGTAAGCGTGAACAAAGTGAGCAGGTGGTTTTCCCTTCAGGGATCTTATCTTGAACAATAGAATACGTGTCTTCTTCAACAATTTTATATTCAACGCCTAGCTGCCCTAAATACTGCGGCAGAATGTGTTCAGGAAATCCGGGCTGTTTTTGATCAAGATTCACGGCAATAAGCTCAAAGCTAACAGGGGCACTTTTCTGAAGGCTCATTAGAATATCCAGCATGGTAAAGCTATCTTTACCGCCAGAAAGACATACCATAATACGGTCGCCATCTTCAATCATATTAAAGTCAGCAATGGCTTGACCCGTATTACGACGGATACGCTTCTGAAGTTTATTGAAATTATATTGTTGAGCTTTGGTGCGCTCTTGAATTTGCTCAGTCATCAGTGTCTGGTCTTTAATCTTTAAAACAAAATAGAGTGCGTATGATACGGATAAATAGCGCAGATGCCAGATCTAACAAGTAAGGAAGATAAAAAATCCCCCTCGTCTATGACAAGGGGGATCGATGATAGATCGGGCCATTTTAAATAGAGGTTTTAGGATCTAAAAGGCTCACGTAGCCATGCGGCTTTAATGCTAAAACATCACAGTTAATTTTATCAATGACTTGTTCTGCCGTGTTGCCAATAAATACCGCAGATAACCCTGTACGCCCCGTCGTACCAAGAATAACCATCGCCGCATTGAGCTTTTCAGCAGCTTGAGGAATGACGTCTTCAGGCAAGCCTTGCTCTACAAGTGTTTGCGATTCATCTATACCATGCTTTTGTCGCAATGCTTTCATTGCCATCAAGTGGTGACCACGAACAGCATCAGTGTAGGTCATTGGATCAAACTCGGGCAACTCAATGGTAATATTCGCAGGCGTAATAGGGTATGAATTCACCAGATAAGGTGTCGCACCTAAACGAGTGGTGAGGCTTTTTAGTTGTTCAACCATGCAATCATTTAAATCAATATGAGCCGGATTTTCTGACCCCACATGTACCGAAGCGATTATATTCGCATTCTGTGGCCAATCTGAATTTTTAACCAATAGCACTGGAGTTGGGCATTTACGTAATAAGTGCCAATCTGTCGGTGTAAAAATAACGGATTCCAGGACATCATGCTTGCGCGTCCCTTTGATCAGAATGTCATGTTCTCCGTAAAATATCTCAGCAATAATCGCTTCATAAGGGCGGTTATGCCACACCACTTTTACTTCAAATTGGATCGAACTATCAATATACGGTTCAGCTACTTTCCTCATCCATTGCTCGCGCTGATGGATAACACCACGTCGCATAGCATCACGTTCATCAACAGAGAGCATCGACGTCATGTCATAAGAGAAATCATAAATAGATAGAAAAAATGTAATGTGGCTAGAAGACGTGCTTTGCTGCGCTAACTGTATGGCTCTGGCAAGGGCGGGTTGTTCATCGTGGTTGATGTCAGCAACTACCAGAATCTTGCTATAAATACTCATATCGACTCCTTAATTATGGAGGAGGGCGTTAGAGTTACTTTAGCTCATAACCAGCGAGAATTTTAGAAAAAAAGAGAGTTTTTAACAGAAGTATGACGTAGCTCATTTAAGAGCTACCTCATTGAAGTTACTTAGTTTCTTTAGATACGCCTGCCAGTTCCATCAGTTGGTCATGGTCAAGGATTGTGATGTATTTGCCTTTAACGCTAAGGATTTCAGACTTCTGAAAACGGCCGAGTAGACGACTGATCGTTTCAACAGTGAGACCAAGGTAGTTACCGATATCACCACGAGTCATTGTCAGACGAAACTCTCTAGGGCTAAAGCCGCGCTGAGAGAAACGAGTCGACAAGTTATAAAGAAAAGCCGCTAATCTTTCCTCCGCATTCTTTTTAGATAGCAGAAGAATCATCTCTTGGTCGCCCTTAATTTCATTACTCATCAAACGCATAATTTGCTGACGTAACTTAGGCATTTTACCCGAAAGATCATCAAGAATTTCGTAGGGTATTTCGCATACCATTGATGTTTCTAGAGCCTGAGCAAAGCTAGGATGAGAATCATCAGTGATCGCGTCAAAACCAACTAAATCACCCGCTAAGTGAAACGCAGTGATTTGTTCATCACCTTGCTCAGTAATGGTATAACTTTTAATTGTACCTGAGCGAATAGCGTAGAGAGACTTAAGGTCGTCACCAGCTTTAAATAGCTCTTGGCCCTTTTGGATAGGTTTTTTACGCTCAATAATTTGATCAAGTTGATCAAGTTCAGATTCATTGAGAGTAAAAGGAATACAAAGCTGGCTAATGCTGCAATCTTGACAGTGAATTGCACAACCACCAGATTGAATGCGCTTTGCCGCTGGCTTATCAGAAATCATAACAACCTTTCACTTTTTGATGTACATCAATATTTTAGCACCCATTACCCCTAAAGGATAGCGAAAAAAGATGCCATAAATCAGACAGCTACCACGTAGATGATAAAATACTCACTGCTCCATAACCCGTGTATAGACCATAGAGTATGATAAAAATCGCAGCAAAATGACGAAATATGAATGATTGTTGAATGTTCTTCAAACGGGTCGCGCCATAACCAACAAGAAGCATCGCAGGTAAGGTTCCCAGACCAAAAGAGGCCATAACCAGTGCCCCTGACAGTGTACTACCGGACACCACAGACCAAGTCAGTACCGAGTAAACTAGCCCACAAGGTAACCACCCCCAGATAAACCCAAAAGGGAGAGCGAACCACGTTTTCCTAAGCGGGAGCAATGATTGCCCAAAAGGCGAAATAAAACTCCAGATTTTTTGCCCAACCTTCTCCAGCTTTAACAGACCAAACCACCAACGGCCAACATACAATCCAAGTACAATCATTAGGACTGCCGCAATGAGCCGCAACCAAATCAACGCATGATTAAGTGTAGAAAATTCGGATAGCGAGGCGGCGAGGCCTCCTAATAAACCGCCAAACAGCATATAGCTGGCAATACGCCCAAGGTTGTAAAAAACAAGCAGTATTGGGAGTCGATCACTGCGTTTTTCACCTAAGGTCAAAAGAGAAGCAATTCCGCCACACATTCCCATACAGTGGCCAGCTCCAAGTAAACCGATAAAGAAAGCACCAATCCAATCTGCGGTCATTTTTTCTCTTCTTTTGATGAGGTAAGTTCATCTTCATCAAACAAAATATTGTGTCCTTGGCGTTCTAAATCTTCAAACTGTTCGCTCTTTACTGCCCATAAAAAGATGATGACGGCGATCGTAACCAAAACGATCGCTATGGGGATCAATATATAAAGACTTTCCATCTACTTATCCCTCTTTTTGAGTAGTCGAAGAGAATTAGATACCACAATAATCGAACTCGCCGACATGCCCACAACGGCAATGTAAGGAGCAACCAGCCCCGCAACGGCGAGTGGCAAAACAATAATATTGTATCCAAGTGACCACGCTAAATTTTCCCGAATGATTTTGCGAGCTTTTAACGCTAAGCTTCTGGCTTCCAATAATCTGTCGAGTTTATCACCAAGTAAAACCATATCAGCGGATGCTTTTGCGACATCGGTTCCACCACCCATAGCGACTGATAAGTGCGCACCAGCAAGCGTTGGCGCATCATTAATGCCATCGCCAATCATCATGGTGATAGCATCATCTGGTAACGACTTTAAGTAACTCAGTTTATCTTCTGGTTTGGCATTCGATACGACAATATCGATGTCCATTTCGGCGGCCACACTTTGTGCATTAAGTTGAGAGTCACCCGTTAATAGCGTGATCTTAATTCCTTCCTGATGGAAACGATCGATAAATTGTTTCGCTTCACTACGGATAGGATCGCGGTACGTGAAGGTCGCAATGTGTTGCCCGTTGAGCGACAGATAAATACGATTTGCTCGATCATCACTGATGTCGTTCAAAACAAATTCGGCGCTGCCGATACGAACATCGCCGCCTAAATATTTACCTTGAATACCAGACCCAATCATATTCTGCACATGCTCAACTCGAAACTCGTCATTACGATATTGCGCAAACGCTCTGGCAATGGGGTGATTGGCATGATGCTCCAAAGCAGCGGCTAGCGCCAAACAATGGTTTTCGTCTATATCACCATGCAACTCAACATCACTAATTTCGATATCACCACGGGTCAACGTTCCCGTTTTATCAATAATCAAATGGTTAACTTTGCAAAGTGTTTCAAAGACATGGTTTTTTCTCAATAAAATACCAAAGTCACCCATTCGTGATGTAGCGCAAGTGATGGCTGTGGGGGTGGCAAGAGAAAGCGCGCACGGGCAGGTTGCCACCAAGACCGCTAACATGATCCAAAATGCATCTTCAGGTTTTGTCTGGTGCCAATAAAACCAAGTGGCTGCTGCAATAATCAAAATTACAGCCACAAAATATCTCGCGACAATATCAGCAATTTCTGCAATCTTAGGCTTAGACATTTGAGCTTCATCTTGCAGTCTAACAATATTGGAAATAACGGAATCCGCTTTAGATGCAGTGACTTCCAACTCGAAAGACTCATCGCCATTTAATGTACCAGCAAAAACAGCATCACCGACTGTTTTGACAACTGGTACTGATTCACCGGTCAACATTGATTCATTAATATGAATACGCCCATTCAATACTCGACCATCAGCAGGGACGTGTTCTCCAGGCAACACGCGAATTCGATCACCAAGAGCTAGAGTTTTTACAGGCACTTGACGGCCATCCAACGTAGTTGCAACCGCAGGGATCAATTTCAGTAAATTGCCGCTAGCCGCCGCGGCTTTTCTACGCGCCCGCATCTCTAAAAATCGTCCAACCAGTAAGAAAAAGGTAAACATTGAAATGGATTCAAAAAAGACTTCGCCTTGTTCAGTCACTGTCGCTATCAGACTAGCAACATACGCAAAGATAAGAGCGATAGAAACAGGGACATCCATACCTAATGTTCTGCCTCTAATGCTTCGCCAAGCATTGAGGTAAAAGGGAAGGGCAGAGTATAAAAGTACGGGGGTTGCAAAGATCAAGCTAACCCAACGAAAATAATTGCGAAACTCAGAATCAAGATCACCGAAGACCTCAAGATAGAGCGCCACAGCAAGCATCATCACTTGCATGGTGGCTAGACCTGCAATACCCAAGCGATAAAGATATTGCTTCATTGATTGATGGTAGGCTGCCTCATGTGCGTCTGCTTCAAAAGGGGCAGCCTTATAACCTAATTTATGAATAGTGGAGAGTAATTCACTGAGTCGTGTTTGTGTCTTATCCCAACTGAGTAAAGCACGGTTGGTAGTGGTATTGACCCTTATCGAAATTACCCCATTTTTATGAGAGAGTTGTTTTTCAATTAACCAAGCACAAGCCGCACAGGAAACACCTTCTAACGATAACGTTACTTCGGACGTTTCGTTGTCGTTACGAACGAACTCTGCTTGTACATCATCATTATCATAATGAATGAGTGCTTTGAGCTGCTCTGGCACAAGCTCCACTTTATCTGCAGTGGTCGTTCGGTATTGGTAATAAGATACTAGGCCACTCTCTACAATGGTTTTAGCCACGGTTTCACAACCGGGACAACACATATCTCTGCTTTCACCTAGAATATCAACTTTATAATCCGTGTTGGCTGGTACATCTTCACCACAGTGGTAACACGCTTTGCACATAGTTTAATTCATTAATTGAGTAGAAGTTGGCATTGGAAACGTTACTCGACCTTGGATTAACCACTCCTCATTGTGAGGAGTGAGTTCGATGAACCAAGGGCCTTGTAACGGGGCAGGCAGGGTAATGCGATATATACCTTGTGCATCCGATGCGACAAGTTGTGTGAAATCACGGTCTGGCAGTGTCCGATGAGCAAACATCATTTTAATCGCGGGGTAGTGTTCAAGATCACCTTTATTAAATTTGAAGATAATATCATTACCTTCAGAGTAGACTTCCGAGCTGAGCTTTAATGCTTTTGCTTCGTTAATTTTTGATAGGTCAATATTAATGCCTTTGCCTTTTTTGTAGTAATCCTCTGTCACCAATGACACTGAATTCTGAGAAAAGACGATAACCGTTGCAATCGTCCATATCACCACAGTTAACGGTAAGATGATCAGAAACCACGGCCAGAATTGTTTATACCAAGGAGTTACCATAAAAAGTTCTCAACAACAAAATAAAGAAGGCTTATTAAAAAGAGAAGAAAGACAGCCCTAATAAAGAGCTGCCTTTGTTGTGCAATTAGTTCTCTGTATTGCTTAAACTCCACACGTAAGCAGCAACCAGTTGAACTTTATCTTCACCGAGAATGTCATTCCAAGCAGGCATAACACCTGATCGTCCATGCATGACCGTTTGAGTAACATCGGCTCTTGAGTCACCAAATAACCAATCGTTATCAGTAAGATCAGGTGCTCCAAACGCAGGGTTACCTTTACCATCCGTACCATGACAAGCGGCGCAAACGACGAAGCGAGCTTTACCTGCTTCCGCTTCTCGAACGTTCACAGAACGCCCAGAAAGGCTTAGGGTATAACTCACCACTTCTTTCACACCTTGCTCACCGAGGACATCTTTCCAAGCTGGCATTTGTCCAATACGACCATGTCGGATAGTGGTCACAATCGCTTCTGGTTCACCACCATATAACCAAGCATTATCGGTTAGATTCGGAAAGCCTTTTTGACCACGAGCGTCAGAACCATGACACTGAGAGCAGTTTTGTAAGAATAAACGCTGACCAACCTTCAATGCATCAGAATCTGCTGCAATTTCAGGAATAGGGCGTAAATCCGAACCGCCGCCAGTATAAGCTAAGCGTTTAAATGCTTCACCAAAGTAGGTGTTTGCGTCATCTAACTCTTTTGCATACTGTACTAACACTTTATTGTTTTGCGCATTTGCAATCGAGGCTTTGGACTCATCAAGAGAGCGAATGGTTTGATCTGAACTTTGCCAACCAAGTACACCTTTAAAACTACCTAACCCAGGATAGAGGGTCAGATAGATAGCGGCAAAAATAAACGTACTAATAAAAAGATAGGTCCACCATTTAGGCAGAGGGTTGTTGAGCTCACGAATACCATCGTATTCATGGCCCATATCCGAGCCTTCTTCCACTCCCATTTTGTCTTTTAAACACCAAACGAGCAGAATCGCACAGCCCAGCAAAGTTCCCACCGTAATGATGATGACCCATAGACTCCAAAATGTCGTCATTGTTTAGTCACTCCTTGTTCCTTAGAGGATTTGGGCTGTTCATCGGCAAAAATGAGGTTAGCCGCTTCATCGAAACGAGCTTTACGGTTTTTGCCATAGGCCCACCACACTACGCCTATAAAACAGACGAACAGCACTATGGTCCAAATACTGTGAATAGTACCGATATCCATAACTACCCCTTACTTCATTGCGTGACCAAGAGATTGAAGATAAGAAATGATTGCATCCATTTCTGATTTCCCTTCGACATCTTTTGCTGCATTCGCGATTTGTTCATCGGTATACGGCACACCAAACTGATTACGGAATAATTCAAGTTTGCTTTGCGTAAGCTTGCCGTCCAACACATTTTTTGCTAGCCAAGGAAAACCGGGCATGTTTGATTCAGGAACCAGTTCGCGAGGATTAGTCAAGTGAACTCGATGCCATTCATCAGAATAACGACCACCAACACGAGCCAAATCAGGCCCAGTCCGCTTCGAACCCCACACAAATGGATGCTCCCAAACACTTTCACCAGCCACCGAATAATGACCATAACGCTCCGTTTCGGAACGGAATGGGCGAATCATTTGGCTATGGCAAACGTTACAACCTTCGCGAATATAGATATCACGGCCTTCAAGTTGCAGCGCAGTGTAGGGCTTAAGATTTTCAACAGGCTCAGTAGTTTGCTTTTGGAAAATCAATGGCGTGATTTCAACCAAGGCTCCCCAACTGATGGCAAAAATAATGAAAATAGCCAGTAAACCGACATTACGTTCGATGATTTCATGGCGATTATTAGAACTCATTCTTTCATCTCCTTATGCCGGTTGAGGAATAGCTTTTAAGCTATTATCTGGTGCAAAAACCGTTTTATACGTGTTGTAAGCCATCAGGAACATACCTGCTAAGAAGATAAATCCACCAATGAATCGAACGGTATAGAATGGGTAAGAGGCTTGGACAGACTCAACAAAACTGTACGTTAACGTACCGTCAGAGTTAACAGCACGCCACATCAAGCCCTGCATAACACCTGAAATCCACATCGCAACGATGTAGAGCACCGTACCAATAGTCGCTAACCAGAAGTGAGCATTGATCAAACTAACAGAGTACATACGCTCTTGGTTAAATAGGCGAGGGATTAAATGGTATACCGAACCAATCGACACCATCGCCACCCAACCTAGAGCTCCAGAATGCACGTGACCAATAGTCCAGTCGGTGTAGTGTGACAGTGCATTAACTGTCTTAATCGACATCATTGGTCCTTCAAACGTAGACATTCCGTAGAATGACAATGAAACGATGAGGAATCGTAAGATTGGGTCATAGCGCAGTTTATGCCAAGCACCAGATAACGTCATGATCCCGTTGATCATCCCGCCCCATGAAGGAGCAAACAACACCAACGACATCACCATGCCAAGTGACTGAGTCCAGTCAGGCAGAGCAGTGTAGTGTAAATGGTGCGGACCAGCCCAAATGTAAAGAGAGATCAAAGCCCAAAAGTGAACAATCGATAAACGGTATGAATAAACAGGGCGTTCAGCTTGTTTTGGTACAAAGTAATACATCATACCAAGGAAGCCGGCAGTAAGCAGGAAACCCACCGCATTATGACCGTACCACCACTGAACCATAGCATCCACCGCCCCAGCGTAAACTGAATACGATTTACCCATAGAAACAGGGATTGCCATGCTATTTACAATATGTAATACAGCAACAGTAAGGATAAAAGCTCCGAAGAACCAGTTTGCCACATAGATATGTGCCGTCTTACGCTTGACGAGTGTTCCAAAAAACACTATCGCATAAGATACCCATACAAGAGCAATGGCGATATCAATTGGCCATTCTAATTCCGCGTATTCTTTACCGGAGGTATAACCCAAAGGTAAAGTTATTGCTGCAGATAAAATAATGGCTTGCCATCCCCAAAAGGTGAAGGGCACAAGAGGACCACCAAATAGACGAGTTTGACAAGTACGCTGAACAACATAATAAGATGTTGCAAAGAGGGCACTTGTACCAAACGCAAAAATAACCGCATTAGTATGCAGAGGACGTAAGCGACTGTACGTCAACCACGGCGTATCAAAGTTTAGCTGTGGCCAAACTAATTGAGCGGCAATCAAAACACCTACAGCCATACCAACAATACCCCAGAGAATAGTCACTAAGGTAAATTGCCGAACAACTGTATAGTTGTAGTTTTGTTCAAGCTGCTTTTCTTGGCTCATTTGCATGCTTCCAATTTCTAATTAACTACACTTTACTTCCAACACGACACATGTCGTAATGCCCCCCAAATCCACAATAGAAATACTGCTTTATCAGAACGTTACTATCTATTGCTGACTTTAAAAAAAAGTGGCATTTTCAACCGTCAACTATACTGCAATTAACAATTCAATGACAGAGTAGTAACCTTACAGTTGTTCAGGATTTGGCCTTTTATTTCAAAACTTTGAAGTTTGTTACACGAGGAAGGAAGCATCATGGCTTCAGAAAAGCTTACAAAACACAGGTTTGCTCAAATACTAATCACATCACTCATTCTTTTGGTCGCTTTTTTCTGGAGGACTTTTTCTTATCAAAACGTCGACATGACGAGCTGCACTCCAACGCCAAATTGTTCTGTATTTGTAAATGAACAGGAAATTATAGTGATTAAAGATGATAAAAACCCAAATCAATACATAATTGGGCCACGAATTCCTGAACTAGAAATACATACAAATGGAACACTTATTCAACATTCCGACCACTGGATAATCCAACCAAATTCACCCAATAAACCTATAACTTTCAAGATAATTGGAAAAAGATCCTCGATATAGACTCTTACAAAAATAAAACATGAACCCAATCTGGTTCTTGGATTGATCAGCATAAATAATAACTAGAATGAAATCTTCGATTATCAGACTAGTTATTAGGTATTTTATGGTAAATGTTGATTATGTTTAATGTCATGAGGATAGATAGAAAAGAGGAAGGAAATATTCGTACACTAAAATATGATCATTTATAATTTAACATAATATACATAATGCGCACTTTGATTTGTAAACCATCATAGCAATTGAAACCATACATCCAAATTTTCATTTCACATACTCATAACTCTGCTGCATTGATTTGTATCCGTATGTATTTCTCTGGAACTTTATATTTAAATTTTTTGCCTATCTTAATTTTAGATTTTGCTTTCGCGCAGATTTGGTAATCACCGTTTGTCCCAACGCCTACAATTTCTGCATAACTTTGAACATGCTTCATTTCGATCATCACGTCACAATATCCATCAAGCTTAGATCTATATTTTTTAAGAGCTTTCAGCGTTTGCTGTTTTATTGATTTCGCGACAGGATTACTTTCTGAATCGTCGGCATAACCCTTTGAACAGAAAACTACTATCACTAACGAAATGATAACTACACAGATTTTTTTCATCGTCGAGAACCTTTACAGAGACTTCCATCATGATATCAGCGAGTTATAAATGGACGATGTGTAAAGTTAATCGTTTCGACGATGTTCGTTTTTTAATGAAAACAATCTGTAACTTAAGAATGGCAGACTCAATGTGACTTCTTGGTTCGTCGCTCTTTTGTATGAAATCCCTGATGAGGAAAAACATTGCGAATACGCTGTTGAATTTTTTTAGGTACGTCTTTAGAAAAAACCAACTTAACACCCGTTCTCTGCTGGTAAACTTTCAGTTCGCCGCTCAAATCTGTCTTTTCAGCAATCTCAGTCACATTATGTTTAAAACTTGGAGGGAAATGACCTTTAACTTGTGCTACGACACCATCTTTGAATTTAACTCTCAATATAGGCCGATCAACAGCGACTAACCAAAAGATAACTGCAGCAGCAGCCAGAATGACATACAACATTTTTATCTCCTTTCTTATTCAGACAGTAATTTACTTAAATCTTCTTTTAAACTTGAGACGGTTCTACTCGCTTTTTCGCTACGAGATGCTTCACTTAACAGGTATTCAATCGCGTCAGACAAAGTGCAACCAAGCTCATTGGCTCGATATGATAGTTTTTCCCACACTCGATAATCGAGATCGATAGATTTCTTTCTGGTGTGTAGTTGCTCGGCATTAAAGTGGCGTTTGCGTTTGGCTCTAATTGCTTGCTTGAGTTTATTACTCAGTTCAAGTGACATGTGCTGATCAATCCACCCAAGAACCAGATTGGGTTCATGCTCTATTTTTTTTAACTGTTCAATTGCAGCTAGAGCTTCACTTTTGTCTACATAACGAGTGATTGTTTCGCCATCCTTCCACTTATTAATTAAGTATTGCCACTTCCAACCCGATTCCAAATTTTCAAGCTGTTGATATTTCATAACGTAAAATCCATGCCAAGTTAGGGTGACAGCGTAACCCACCATCGTTCAGAGTTCAATTTTTGGATTCAAAAAAGCGAACAAGATCAAGCATAATAATGGAGCTGTTAGACATTGCTATTTTTCTATATAATCTGGCTTCTTTTAATAAACACTAGATTTCAATGACTCAAAATATTTGGCGTTCAGTCACACCTCAGTATGATCAATTCCACTCGCAACTAGCTCAGTACCCTAGTCTATCTCCGGTAACATTACTCGACACACAGCCCAGACTAGCAACCGCTATTCAGCAGTTTGTTCAATTGAAAGGTTTTACACGAGTGATGTTGATCAACGCGCCAGATAACTCAATCTATCGTCAATTAGTCAGTCAAAAACTTCAAGTAATAAAGCCAAACTCGCACGTTATTTGTACGGAGTCCCTCGATATGGGGACTATCTTTGGCCAATACCGCGCTGAAAATGGGCTTATCACCAGCGAAATTCCTGGTTTATTGGATAAAGCCAATGGTGGTTATCTTCTGATCTCCGCTAATATGCTGTTGGCTAATCCTAAAATGTGGCCATTATTAAAAGCGGCAGTATTAGGCGAAGATGTAAGCCCCATTAATTGTGATGCTAAATCACCACACCCCTCACCAATCTCTAAAAGATATGAGGTCAAACTGATCATTTTAGGTGATAGGAACCAGTTAGCCGATGTCGACTATTTGGATGCAGACGTCCGCTCAAGCTTTTGTTTCTACACCGAATTAGAGTTGGACCTGAAAATTGATGAACAGTCGATATTGACCTATCTCGCTTATTTACGTTGGATATCTGAAGAATACCAACTCCCTACACTGACTGAAGATGCCATTCCTGCTCTTATGACCGCAGGTACCCGTTTCACGGAAGATCAACATTACACACCGTTATGTGTAATATGGCACAGAACACTCATAGAAGAAGCGGCCTTAGAGTCAAATCAGTATCCGATTACTAAATCTCATATCGAAAGTGCCTTAGACAAACGCTATTATCGAGAGTCTTATCTGCAGCAACGAGCACTCGACGACATACTTGATGGACAAGTCATTATTGAAACTCAAGGCGAACAAGTCGGCCAAGTCAATGGATTAACGGTGATCGATGTTGCTGGCCATCCTCTTTCCTATGGTGAACCAGCTCGTATCTCATGCGTTGTGCACTTTGGTGATGGTGATATTACCGATGTCGAACGCAAAGCCGAGCTCGGTGGTAATTTGCATGCAAAAGGCATGATGATAATGCAAGCCTTTGTAAGCAGTTCAATGAACCTTGACGCACCGCTTCCCTATTCTGCTTCGGTTGTCTTCGAACAATCATACAGCGAAGTGGATGGCGACAGTGCATCACTAGCCGAGTTATGTTCTTTAGTAAGCGCTTTATCTGAACATCCCATTAACCAACAAATCGCTGTGACAGGTGCGGTTGATCAATTCGGGCGAGTCCAAGCTGTTGGCGGGCTAAACGAAAAAATTGAAGGCTTCTACCATGTGTGTAAGCATCAGGGATTCACGGGTGGACAAGGCGTCATTCTACCAAGAACAAATCTAAAACATCTTGCGCTTCATAAAGATGTAGTCAATAGCATTAAAAATGATGAATTTCATATTTGGCCAGTCGCTACAGTTGATGAAGCCGTACCGATCCTTATGGGTGCGTCATTCAGAGGCGATGACGAAGAAAGCATCATTAATAAAATTGCTCAACGTATTGAAAACTTTGAAAGGCATGACCAATCACACAGTATTGCAGAGCGCATTAAAAACTGGTTTGTGTAGCACTGATCGGAGTTGTTTAGCGTACACGTGTTCCCTAATATGCACCCTATCAAAAATTGGAGTAACTGATAATGCAGAATAAACGAGATTCATATAATCGTGAAGACTTACTAGCCTCTAGCCAAGGTGAGCTTTTTGGGCCTGGCTACCCTCAATTGCCAGCGCCAAATATGTTGATGATGGACCGCATCACCAAAATGTCAGAAACCGAGGGCGAGTATGGTAAAGGCCTTATTCTTGCTGAGTTAGATATTACTCCTGATCTATGGTTCTTCGATTGCCATTTCCCTGGCGATCCTGTAATGCCTGGCTGTTTAGGTTTAGATGCGATGTGGCAATTGGTTGGTTTCTTCCTTGGCTGGGTTGGTGGCAAAGGAAAAGGCCGGGCATTAGGTGTTGGTGAAGTCAAGTTCACAGGTCAGATCCTACCAACAGCAAAAAAAGTAACTTACGAAATCACGATGAAACGGGTTGTTAACCGTAAACTTGTAATGGGCCTAGCTGATGGTCGCGTTCTTGTCGATGGCAAAGAGATTTACGTTGCAAAGGACTTAAAAGTAGGTCTTTTCCAAGATACTTCTGCTTTTTAATGACGTTAAATTATTCATAAGCGACTCATAGAGTCGCTTTTTTCTCATCAAAATACTTAGTTATAGTGCCTTAGGGTGGCTTGAATACTAAAAAGCCCCTTCCGGGGCTTAAATCCTTTTGCATGTATGTGGGAGTTTATTTGTAGAGACCAGCTTGTTTGTCATCTCTGGCATCGCGCCAACCACCTAGCCAATATGAACGAGCGTCCGTTTGTTGATAAGGGCAAGCCTCTACGGAACGTCCGTTTAAGCCAGCTTTATACCCATGAGACTGTGCTCTTTCAAGGCGATCACGCTTTTGTCTCTTCATCATAGTGTAGTCCTCATACAGTAACTTGTGTCTTACATACAACTATTAAATCTACATGGCATATCTGTTACGCCACAATTAAGAATTGCTCAAAAATTCGACTTTCTCAAGTTACAAAAAAGCGCAGATTCTAAATTGTGAACTTGCGCCATTCTTTACACTATTTAATTATTTTCTGCGGAACCCAAAGAGAGCAAGTAGTGTCAGAGTAATCCATCCCATACTACCGCCTTTACGTTCAACGGGCGGAAGTGCCGTGCTGCGGACTTCAATATCGCTAGCCGCCGCGCCAGCAATCGGGATCAGTTTAATCGCGACAACGCTTTCACTTCCAGAAGTACAGTATGAGTTATGGGAGAAATCGTCATAGCCACCAGTACATTTAAATGCACTTGCTGCAATCACACCATCATCATTGATATCTGAGGCTTCAAAAATACGGAACTGGTTGTTATGTTGTGAGTAAGACCCACCGTTGGTTAGATCATCTAACCACCAACCTTGGTTCTGGAACAATGCCATTCTTGCTGCATTACTCCCTGTACCGTTGAAAGGATAGATAAAGCCACGATGACGACGTTGTTTGCCTCCATCTTCACGACCTTTTTCTGCATCGATTTGACCGACAATTTCATTGAAATTGTTGATCGCTTTCGCTTCACCGCCAGCACCAGTAAAGAAAATTCCACCTGATAGATAGTTAGCTACAGGCGTTCCGCTATTGGCATCCGACACAAAAATACGGTTTGCTGCTGCGCCGCTTTCAGGTTTATCGCCTCGACGTTTTGTTTCACCGATCACGATTAAATGGTTATTAATATCTGTCGCTAATGAGTTGGAGTAAATCACATCTCCATCCACTTTCAGTTCTGTGCCAGTAATAACCTTACTACTCCACATATCATGCTTAGGAGTTGTTACGTCGTAACTTGCATTAGGATAGAATACTGTTGCTTGCATTCTAAACACATTATCATCGCGATAGGTATTAAAACCAGCCATAACTGGCTTGTTAGCGTAACTGCCAGATGTAGGAACAGCAGCGCCTCTTACACTTGCTTGTGCAGAGTATCCGCTACGGTTTGCTTCAACATCACCGACCCACCCTGTTACACGGTAACCCGTCGAGATAGATGCTGTATCCCACATATAAGCTTGCGTTGCAAATGCAAAATTTTGACACTGACGAGTTAACTGTGGATCGAGACCATCACTCACACAAGTGTTAACATCGCCATTGTAGTCTTTGTTATCATCATCACCATTACCCGTTAAATAAGGGCTAACTGATGCACTACCAACCACGAAATTATGGGTACCATCATTGAATACATCATAAGCGAACGTCCGACCCATTTTTTCAACAATTTTATTATTTGTGTCTTTGACAATTGTGGTGTCTGTTGGTGGATTTAAAATATTGCCATGATAAAAACCACGTTGACGGTAGCCTAGAGCGTAATTACTCCCAGACTGGGTGTAACCGCTGCTCGTAATACCAAAAGCAGAAGTACCGTCTAACCCAGTTAAAACGGTATTCTGAGTATTTGCAATAGAGCCAAAAGTCAAAACAACTTGCGATGAATTAACAAAGGCCGCTGCATTTTGTAGATAACTACCATTATCCCAAGCATCACGCTCACGTTTCAAACCGCCAGTTTCAACATTGTTGTACTCAAAACCATGCCATTGCTTATCAGCCCATGCCTCACAAGTAGAATAACCGAGTTCGTTAGAGCAATAGTTTTTGAGATCATCAATATCCTGATAAACAAAACGATTATCCATTTTGAATGGCACTTCATCATGATAGGAAATGCCATCAGAACCATTGAGCGTATCGCCACCAAACGCAAAAGTATTACAGCTATTTCCGGCCGTAAAACATCCAAGAGGATTTGCTGAAAGGTTATCTTTTTGTATTGCCCTTCCATAATATTCATTAGCGACTAAGTTACCGGGTGTCACTTCTACAATTTGGTAAAGTGCAGCATGAGCTTGAGTGGCAGCCAGAATACTGGCCGCAATTACGGTGATTTTAAATGTTTTACTACTCATTAATAATCTCTAACTTTCCTGTTGCATTGCTTCGAGCTCTTCCCAGCGCTCGAAAGCAATTTCAAGCTCCTGCTCTTTCGCAGTTAACTTATCTAAAACGGGCTGTGTTTTGTCTGCTGATTGCATGAAAAACTCAGGATCGTTCACTTGCTGTTGAAGCATTTCAATATCATTCTCAAGTTGCTCTAACATTGCGGGCAACTCATCCATTTCTCGCTGCAGTTTATAAGATAACTTTTTAGGTTTTGTCTTAATTGGCGCTGTTTTGAGAGTTTCCTCAACCACTTTTTCTTTATTGCTGACATTTTCAGCAACTCGTGACTGCAAAACCTGAGCTCTTTGTTGCTGAGCATCGTGATAGCCTCCAACAAATTCTTCAATTTTGCCATCACCTTCAAAAATCCAACTCGTTGTTACAGTATTATCAACAAATTGACGATCGTGGCTGACAAGCAGCAATGTGCCTTGGTAGTTGGCAAGCAAATCTTCTAAAAGTTCCAAAGTTTCGATATCTAAATCGTTGGTTGGTTCATCTAAAATCAATAAATTATTCGGTTTGAGGAAAATACGAGCAAGCAACAGTCTGTTTTTCTCACCACCAGATAGCGCTTTTACTGGCGTTCTCGCACGTTTAGGGGCAAACAAGAAATCTTGTAAGTAGCTTAATGCGTGCCGTGGGCGCCCAGCCACCATCACTTCTTGTTTTCCGTCAGCTAAGTTGTCAATTACCGACTTCTCAGGATCGAGGATCTCACGGTACTGATCAAAATAAGCAACTTCAAGTTTGGTACCGCAATGTAATTTGCCACTCTGAGGTTGTAAATCACCCAACAGCAGTTTCAGCAGCGTACTTTTACCGCATCCGTTAGGGCCAATAAGTGCAATGCGATCACCACGCATGATATTGAAACTGAAGTTCGAGACAATGTTTTTGCCATCAATGCTATAGCTAATATCCTTCGCTTCGAAGACAATTTTTCCTGAACGCGCAGCGTCATCGATTTGCAAGTTTGCTTTGCCCTGTACCTCACGGCGATCATTACGCTCTTCTCTTAGCTTCTTGAGTGCTCTTACGCGCCCTTCGTTACGAGTACGACGCGCTTTGATGCCTTGGCGAATCCAAACTTCTTCTTGGGCCAATTTCTTATCAAACTCGGCATTTTGCATCTCTTCTACGCGCAAGGCTTCTTCCTTGGCGACAAGGTACTGATCATAATCACCAGGAAACGAGCTGAGTTTACCGCGGTCAAGATCAACAATGCGTGTCGCCATTGAGTGGATGAACGTCCGGTCATGCGATACAAAGATGATCGAGCCTCTAAAATCTTTCAAAAAGCCTTCGAGCCATTCGATGGTGGTTACATCAAGGTGGTTAGTCGGTTCATCAAGCAAAAGGACATCAGGATCACACACTAGTGCTCTTGCAAGAGCCGCTTTACGCTGCCATCCACCGGATAAATCCGTTAGTTTGGTGTGACCATCCAGTTTCAACGCCGCCAGAACATTTTGGATACGTTCTTCAAAACGCCATGCCCCTGTATGCTCTAGCTGCTCTTGAATACGAGATAACTTATTGATATTACTTTCACTTGGATCGATAACGATGAGATCTAAAAGATCTTGATAGATCTTTAGATACTCACCAACTTCCGCTAATCCACCAGCAACATAATCAAAAACGGTGCCAGCTTCATCTCTAGGCGGATCTTGTTCTAATCGAGAAACAACAACATCTTGTTCTATCTGCATTTTTCCGTCGTCCATGATGATTTCTCTCGCAAGAACTTTCATCATAGTCGACTTGCCTGCACCGTTTCGGCCGACGAGACAAACTCGTTCATTTTCTTGTAATGCGAAATCTGCATGATCGAGTAATGGGTGGTCACCAAATGCTAATTGACCGTTATGGATGGTAATTAATGCCATTATTTTCTAACCAATGAAGTAATGTTTGTTGGTCAAAGGGCCAGCTCAGTTCGGATTCTTGGTATTTAAGAACCGGAATAGTGACCCCGTAACGAGAGAAGAGCGCATCATCAAATGCAATATCAACAAGTTGTACTTGTTCAGCAATGTTTGCCTGCTGAACAAGCTGAAATGCCATCTCACAGAGATGGCATCCTTCAGTACTGTAAAGCGTGAACAACTTCATTCCCTATTCACTGCATGCATGGGAAATCGTCCAGCAGTTATGGATCTGCTTATTGCGTTCAAAATCCAGTGGTAATGTTTGTGCTGAAATGTTTTGAGCAGCTAAACCAAGCTCAGCTAGCGCTTCTAAATCCATTTTAAAATGTCGTTTATTGTTTGAAAACACAATCGTACCTTCTGGACGTAGGATACGTTTTAAATTTTCCATCAACTTAATATGATCGCGTTGCACATCAAATGTGTGTTCCATACGTTTGGAATTTGAGAATGTCGGCGGATCGATAAATATCAAATCAAATTGTTCTTTTGCAGTCTCTAGCCATTGCACACAGTCGGCTTGTTCAAAGCGATGCTGGTGTCCAACTTGACCGTTGAGCTTTAAGTTGTCTTTAGCCCATTCTAAATAGGTTTTAGACATATCAACCGTCATGGTTGATTTTGCTCCACCGCAAGCGGCATGAACGGTTGCAGAGCCGGTGTAAGCAAATAGATTGAGGAAATCTTTACCCTTTGCCATTTGCCCTAAGCGACGACGCGTCAATTTATGATCAAGGAATAAACCCGTATCGAGATAATCATGTAAATTGACAATCAGTTTAACGCCATACTCGTTCACTTCCATTGTCTCAGAAATTTGCCCTAATTTTTGATATTGAGAGCGCCCTTTCTGTTTTTCACGAACTTTGAGTACTACTTTATTTGCTTCTGTTCCGGTGACTTGAATCGCGGCACGAATGATATCTGTTAAACGGCGTTTCGCCTTTTCTTCTGGAATATCTTTAGGTGCGGCGTATTCTTGGATCACTAGGTGGTCGAGATAAACATCGATCGCAACATTGTATTCAGGCAAATCAGCGTCATAAATACGATAGCAATCGAGTGATTCACGTTTCGCCCACTTACCAATTTTCGCAATATTTTTCTTTAAACGATTCGAAAAATCAGGAGCAATCACCGATTCTTGAGAAATAGACGCTCCCAGCTCTACCGTGCGCAATGAAATTGAGTAGTTCTTTTGGTGACAAGGTAACGCACCGTTATTTAACTTAAACTGCTTTTCAGCGCGCATACGCAAACAACTGAGTAATTCGTCAGAGCTTGAGAAAATCGACGCTTGGCAACCGCCAAATTCAGCCTTTAATTGCCCACCAAATGCCGTGTATAAAGCAATCAAACCAGGATGTGTACCTAAACGTTCACCATAGGGTGGATTACAGATAACTACACCATCCTCAAACCCTTCAGGACGTTTGATCAGTGCCGCATCACCTAGCTGGAAGGTAATCAGTTCTTCAACCCCTGCGCGGCGAGCGTTATCTTTCGCGGTTTGCAGCACTCGTGCATCGTTATCAAAACCAAAGAACTTACAGTCAACTTTCTTGACACCACGTCTTGCTTGAACATTGGCCTCTGATTTTATTTGCGCCCATAGTTCTGCATCAAAATCCTCTAAAGCTTCGAAACTCCACTTTGGACGCTTGAGACTAGGGGCCATACCAGCAGCCATCATGGCCGCCTCAATGAGCAAAGTGCCAGAACCACACATTGGGTCGAGCAGTGGCTTCGTTTCACTCCATCCACTACGCAAAATAATAGCCGCTGCTAATGTTTCACGAAGTGGTGCTCGCCCCGCTTCGGTACGGTAACCGCGCTGATGTAAACCACCGCCCACCATATCAATCCCTAAAATGGCTTTATCTTTATGCAAGCGTACATGGACACGAAGATCTGCATGATCTTTATCGATCGAAGGGCGCGGTAAGTTCTTTTTGGTGAAACAGTCGACAACCGCATCCTTTACTTTCATCGCGCCGTACTGACTGTTGCGGATTTCGTTATTTGTGCCGTTGAAGTCGACAACAAACTTTTTCGAACTATGAAAATGATTAACCCAGTTCACTGAACTTGCTGACAAGTAAAGATCCATATCATTTTGGCAGGTAAATTCAGAGAGGACGCGAACAAATCTTGATGCTAGACGGCTCCACAAACAACAGCGATAAATCTGCTCTTTCGACGCTTTAAATTTTACCCCGGCCTGCACGGGTTTTGCGTCCGTAATCCCTAATTTGGTTAGTTCTTCAACTAATAGGTTCTCAAGACCGTTTGAGGTAACCGCTAGATATTGATTCATACTGCTCTTTTACTGATAAAAATGACCACGCATTATACCTGACAATCCCACGCTTGAGTAAAACAAAGTGTCTCTTTCACCTTCTCAACCATTCAATTGCTTAACTACTCGCCAATTTTACAAATAGACAAGCTTCGAGCATTGCAAAAACATCTCACTAGATATAGCAAGGCCTACGGGATAAGTGAGTATTTATTCACTGTATAATTGGACTATACCAGATTGATTTTTGTAGTGTAAATTAATTACAAATGAGCTAAAAATGGGAATATGTCGGCCATTTCTAGCAATGTAGACACTGTTTATAACGTCACTTTTGAAGAAAAAAACATCAGAATCCTGAACAAATCTCACATTTAAGATCGAATTCAGACGGATAGGATTGAGTTGGGGAAAAGCTCTAGGCAAAAAAAATCGGCTATTAAGCCGATGGGAAATGAAACAAAGGAACGAAACGTTGTGCTATTAGGGAAAAGTTAACTCACAAGAGCAACGTGCTCTTCGAGCAAAATATGATTGGCGCAAGCCATACGGTCATGCATAACCTTAATGACCTGTCCGTATTCCAGCTGTTTGGAACCATTCAGTATGAACGCATCCAAATCGACTAAGGCGCAAAGACTAGCGCAGTCCCCTACCTCAAGTACGATGAAATAACCTTGGCTGTAGCCGTTGACCAACCGAACAATGTCACCTTCACTCGGTTCAAAACCGTAGCCTTGATGATCAAAAAACCAACTTTTAGGCTGGACAGGTTTATGAAAACGCTTAGCGGCAACACAATAGAGTGCTAATTCGGCTTGTCTTGGCTCACTTAAACCTAAATAGGCAATTTGCTCTTTGTAGGTTTGGAAAGCACTCGCATCATCGACTGAAAAATGATTCTCAGCAAAAGCACAATCGACGAGCAGATTACGGTAAAGATTGGTCTTAAAAACCATCTCATCACCAAGGTACAACATCAGGCAGCTTTCGCTATCTGAATAATACCAACTCCATTTGTCACTTGGTTTAAGCATCGTTCCACTCTCTAATTTTAATGAATTATCAAACTATTAGGTAAAACGCTTAATTACCTTTGCCAGCTAGTGAATGTAATTTTAAGAACAGAAATATAAAAAAAAAGAGGAAATGAATAACTCATTCCCTCTTACTTTGACCCAGTCACTTTTTATTTTTCTGAGTAAATACCTTTAAATCGCACTTATTTACAGGTTCTTGACAATATCTCTCACTAAACCTGGGCCGTGATAAATGAATCCTGAATAGACTTGTACTAGTTTCGCGCCCGCCAACATTTTTTCTTTTGCAGCGATACAAGAATCAATACCACCCACTCCAATAATGGGCAGCTTATCACCCAGCTCTTGGTACAAGCACTTAATCACTTCAGTACTTCTTGATTGAACAGGACGGCCACTTAACCCACCCGCTTCATTCGCGAATTTCATACCTTCCACCAGCGACCGATCCAATGTGGTATTAGTCGCGATAACGCCATCAATATTATGCTTGAGTAACGATTGGCAAATTTGTTTAAGTTCGTCATCAGAAAGATCGGGAGCGATCTTTAATGTTAGCGGAACGTATTTATTATGCAGCTTAGCCAATTCAGATTGCTTCGCTTTCAGTACGGCAAGCAAATCATCCAATGCTTCACCATATTGTAACGTTCGTAACCCAGGAGTGTTGGGGGATGAAATGTTCACTGCTATGTAACCAGCATATGGGTAGACTTTCTCCATACAAATAAGATAGTCATCTGCCCCATTTTCAATCGGTGTATCTTTATTCTTTCCAATGTTGATACCGATAATGCCGTCATATTTAGCTTTCTTAACGTTCTCAACCAGGTTGTCGGCACCTAAGTTGTTAAAGCCCATTCGATTGATAATACCTTCCGCTTGGATCAAACGGAATAAACGCGGTTTATCGTTACCAGATTGAGGACGTGGAGTCACGGTACCAACTTCGACAAAACCAAACCCCATTGCACCAAAAGCTTCTATGCATTCCCCATTTTTATCTAGGCCAGCGGCCAAACCTACAGGGTTTTTAAAAGTTAAACCCATGCATTCGACTGGGCGATTGGGTAAGTGTTGACGATAGAAGAGATCAAGAGGAGTGCCTGTGAAACGTTTAAAGTTTTCAATGGCGAGATCATGTGCCTTTTCGGCATCAAGTTGGAAAAAGCCAGTCCTGGCTAAGCGGTAGAGCATTGTGCCTCCGAAATAAAAAGCCCCGTATAAACGGGGCGTTATTATTTACTCATTTGCCGCACAATTCAAATTTAAAAGTACTAATTCTCTTAATGCTACTGAGAATTTTGCAAATTCATGTACTGCACCAACTTTAAATTCGTTGAGGATACTCTCCCAGCGCATTAAGGACACTTCATTACTAGCAATCCATTCATCCAGTGCTTTCATTACATCGAGTTCTTCTGGTGCACAAGTACAATTCAATACTTGCGCAGTGAGTTGACGCTGCTGCCAGTCTAAATCTTCACGGAATGCAGCGCGAGCTAGTGCTTGCCAGTTGTTATCCACCGCTTGACCGTTAATCTGTTTTAAGAACCAGTGCAGTGATAAACGATCTCCTAAGTTAAAGTAAAGCTTAGCTGTCTGAGCAACGGTCTTACCTTTATCACGTGCCACTGTGGATATATCCAGTGCTGAGTACAGGCTTGATAAACGAGCAACGTAATTCGCCAGTTCTGAGTTAATGCCTTTATCAATCCAGACTTGAGCCATGGCATTATGCTCTGCAACCTCTTCAGCAACGAGCATATTGTCTAGTTCAGCGGAAACGGCATTGACGTCAGTTTGATAAAGCGCAATCAAATCTTTGACTGATTGTTTGCCTGAACGATTACGCAGCAACCAACGAGATAAGCGGCGTAAGGTTCGGCGTACTAAGAAGATCACATCGTACTGTGCATCGGCTTCTGCTTTATTGTCGAGTAAACGAACCTGCTCAAGAACACGGCCTAAACCATAGATTTCTCTTGCCGCAGTGTAAGCATTGGCAATATCGACAACATTCGCACCAGTCTCTTCTTGCAGACGGGTCACGAAATTACATCCCATTTCGTTCACCATCTGATTGGCCAGAGCCGTAGCAATGATCTCTGCACGAAGTGGATGCTGTTGCATGTGCTGAGAATAGTTACGACGTAACTCCGTAGGGAAATAGTTGATCAACTGCTGTGAATGGAATTCATCGTGTGAAATCTCTTCACAAGCCAATTCCTCTTTCAACACCATTTTGCCGTATGCCACTAATACCGATAGCTCCGGACGGGTTAATGCAAATCCCTGCTTCTCACGCTCAAGCAAAGTTTCATCATCTGGAATGTATTCCAATGCTCGGTCAAGGTGCCCTGCTTTTTCCATGGCATGGATGAAACGAATTTGCTCTTTAACTAACGATACACCCTGTTGCTCAGTGACAGAAATAGCTTCAGATTGAGCGTAAGCATCTTCAATAACGATGCCTCCTACTTCGTCTTCCATCGACTCTAAGATCTGATTACGTTGTTTGACGGTAAGATCACCATTCGCCACCAAGCCATTCAAGAAGATCTTAATATTAACTTCATTATCCGAGCAATCGACGCCGCCAACGTTATCAACAAAGTCGGTATTAACACGACCACCAGTTAATGCATACTCAACACGTCCAAGTTGAGTCATACCTAAGTTACCGCCTTCACCGATCACTTTTGTACGAAGATCGCGTCCATCAATTCTTAGAGCATCGTTAGCACGGTCACCTACATCAGAATGGCTCTCTTTCGATGATTTAACGTAGGTGCCGATGCCGCCGTTCCACAAAAGATCCACTTCCATTTTCAAGATCATTTTAATCAGCTCATTAGGCGCAACAGAAGCCTTCTTAGTGCCGATCATTTTTTGAATTTCAGGTGTTAAGGTGATCGATTTCGCTTTGCGAGAGAAGATGCCACCACCTTTTGAGATCAACTTTGCGTTGTAATCTTCCCAGCTAGATCGTGGCGTGTTGAATAAGCGATTGCGCTCTTCCCAACTTTTTGCTGAATTTGGTGTTGGATCGATGAAAATATGCAAATGGTTAAACGCTGCTTGCAAACAGATGTGTTTAGACAGCAGCATACCATTACCGAACACATCTCCAGCCATATCGCCGATGCCAATCGCTGTGAAATCTGTGGTTTGGCAGTTAATGCCCATCTCACGGAAGTGGCGCTTGACTGACTCCCATCCCCCTTTTGCTGTAATCCCCATGGCTTTATGGTCGTAACCATTTGAACCACCAGAAGCAAAAGCGTCACCTAGCCAGAAATTGTATTCTGCTGACACTGAGTTAGCCAAATCGGAAAATGTTGCTGTCCCTTTATCCGCGGCTACAACTAAGTAAGGGTCATCTTCATCATGACGAACGACATTTTTAGGTGGAACGACTTCGCCTTCAATAATATTGTCGGAAACATCGAGTAATGCACGAATAAAACGTTTATAGCAGCGTTGTCCCTCGGCAAAGATCTCATCACGCGTGGTAAACATGTGCTGTTTCTTACACACAAAACCACCTTTTGCTCCCACAGGAACAATAACAGTATTTTTTACCTGTTGCGCTTTCACTAACCCTAGAATCTCGGTACGGAAATCTTCTTGGCGATCAGACCAACGTAATCCGCCACGTGCTACTTTACCACCACGTAAATGAACACCTTCAATATCAGGCGCATAAACGAAGATTTCGAAAGCCGGCACAGGAGCTGGAATTTCAGAAATCTCTTTCGGTTTCATTTTTAAAGAAAGCCAAGGTTTGATCTGATTGTTTTCATCCAGCTGGAAGTAGTTAGTACGGATCGTTGCACTGATCATCTCCATATAACGGCGAATAATACGATCATCATCCAAGCTATCAACACGATCTAACTCTTCAGTAATAGCGTTGATAAGATCCGTTTGCCCTTTTTGAGCCCCTTTGTGTTTAGGATCAAACCGCTTTAAGAATAGTTCCACCAGCCCTTTTGCTACATCTGGATAATGGCTGAGTGTATCTTCAATATATTGTTGACTGAATGGGAAACCCACTTGGCGCATGTAACGCGCATAAGCACGAAGAATCGAGACTTCGCGCCCAGTTAATGAAGCACCGAGTACTAGTCGGTTGAAGCCATCACTCTCTAATTCACCAGCCCAAATAGCCGCAAATGCTTGTTGAAAACGATCTCTCGCTTCTCGAAGATCGACACTCTTATCGCTCTTATGCAGCATTGAGAAATCTAAGATCCAATACGTTTGACCATTTAACTTGCGTACTTCATAAGGTGACTCTCCGATCACCCTCAGCCCTAAGTTTTCCAACATCGGCATCACATCAGAAAGATGGATTGGCTCGTCACGGTGATAGAGTTTTAAGCGCACCGCTTTTGAATCGGCCGCTTCTTCTTGTGGGCGATAGAACAACATGCCGAGTTTGTGCTCTTCATCTAAGGCTTCCAATCGCTGGATATCATCCACCGCTGAACCCGGCATCATGTCTTCTTTGTAAGAGCGAGGGAATGCACGCATGTATTCTTTCGATAATGGCAGCCCTTTACTCTCTCCAAAGTTTGCTACGATCGCATCTGATAAACGATCATCCCAAGTTGATGATGCTTCCATTAAATTCTGCTCTACCGTTTTTACATCGACATCCATATTGTTATTATCAACACGTACGATGTAGTGTGTTCTTGCCAATGGGCTTTCTGAAAAATAAGTGGTGAACTCAACATCTTGCTCACAACCAAAGTACTGTTTGAAAATTCGTTGCGTTTGGCGGCGAAGCTCGGTGTTATAGCGCTCTTTGGTCACATAGACCATACAGCTGAAGAAACGACCAAACGGGTCTTTACGAACAAACAGACGCAGCAAATCCCTATCTTGCATTTGCACTACGCCCATCCCAACTTCTAACATCTCTTCTTCACGTGCTTGCAGTAACTCATCACGAGGATAGTTTTCTAGAATATTGTGCAGCGCTTTATAGGAATACGAGCCTGCACGATAACCGCTGGCTTTTAGGATACGTTCTACTTTTTCGCGGATCAGCGGAATAGTTTCGACACTTTGGTTGTACACCGCCGAGGTATATAGGCCAGTGAAACGATGTTCACCGATCACTTTACCTGCTTTGTCGAACTTTTTAACGCCGATATAATCGGTATAAGCTGGGCGGTGGATACGTGATTGGGTATTGCCTTTAGTGACAATCAATAAAAAAGGCTTTTTGGCTTCAAGGCGCGCGGAATCAGGAAAGTCAGATAATTTTACGCTGCGCACACGTTTTGAATCAGAAAATAAACCCAACCCTTTTTCTGCTGTTGGTCTCAGCTCAGTATCGCCTTCGACCGTCACGAGGTCGTATTCTTTGTATCCCATGAAAGTGAAATTATGATTTCCCATCCACTTTAAGAATTTGATGGTTTCTTCGTAACGATCACTTTCTACAGGAATGAATTCTTTTTGTGTCTCCAATTGCGCAATCACTTGCACCAGTTTTTCTGACATTGGTTGCCAGTCTTGCACCACTAAAGCTGTATCGCTCAGAATACTAAGCAACTCATTTTTCAGCTGTGTCATCGCTTCTTTGCTGCTAAGGCGGTCGACTTCAATATGAAAAAGAGATTGCAGAACACCCTCACCTTGGTTTACCGAAGTAATAACACCGTTATCGGTGCGCGAGATTTGCGTTGGACCATTGAGCATGAGGTGTGACGATAAATCCAAACGGCTGAGCGCCATTTTAATGGAGTCCACAAGAAACGGACTATCAGGGATTACTATTTCAACAATCGTGTGCGTTGACTGCCAACCTTGGCGGCTTACTGTCGGGTTAAATACCCGCACTGAACGCTCCTCCGGGTTTTTCTCATTAATATGGTGCCATAGGCTAACTATCGCACCATATAAGTCAGATTCATTACGTTCAGTCAGATCATCTTTCGAAATGTTGCTAAATAGATGTTGAGCAAGTTGGGTCACGAGCGGTTGATGAGCAAGATCGAGTTTGTCTTGAATCAGTTTGTACACTTTTTCAAGCAGAACTGGCACTAAAGTTTCACGCGCAGTCATAGTAGACTCCAAGATTATTATTTTTGTAGGGTATGCGGTAAGCATAGCGCTTACCATTGGTAATGCTTGCTTTATTGTAAAAGCTTTATTGACAAATAGTTAACAGTTTTAGGGCGGGTCTGAGGTGAAATGTTTGAGAATGTGATTAAGATTCCTATTTAAATATCTAGAAAATCAGCGGCTCACAGAGTTTCTAACTTTACAAACTTGTTATTTTGGTCAGTTGTCAGCCGAAATCGACCTTTTACTCCAATTTGGCTAAGAAATGGACGAAATCGAGACGCGGGTAGCTGAAGGCGTAAACCTTGATCTGTGTAGACTTGTACAGAGCTTGCTACACCAGAATAGTGCGCTAAGTAAGTTTGATAAGAAATATTGAGAGTAAAATAGTATTGCTTCATAGCCGTTAACCAAAATAGAGCGAGGAGACGTATCTATCACCTCGCTCTTAGTAGAGTTAAGATCCTTAAGATTCGAGCGCTTTTGTTACTTTTTCAAAGAGATCTCGAGCTAAATTATCCATTGACTTCAAAGTCTCCAACTCCGATTTCATCATTGCTTGACGAGTTTCATCGTAGAGCCTGAATTTAAGTAAAGGATCAATTAAACGCGACGCAACTTGGGGGTTACTATCATTGAGTTCACGCAGTATCTGCCCTGCAAAACGGTATCCCTCACCCGATTTTGCATGGAAGTTAACTGGGTTTGCACTGAGGAATGAACCAATTAAACTGCGGGTACGATTTGGATTTTTTAAGCTAAATGCTTCATGTTTCATGGTTTGTTGAATAGTATCCAAAACACTTGGCGCGGGGTTAGTCCCTTGCAGTGCAAACCATTTATCCATCACCAATCCATCGTGTTTCCATTTATTGCTGTAATCATCCATCAGTGCTTGACGGCACATAAGCTGTGCACTATTCGCAGCGCTCATAGCGGCGATGGTGTCAGTCATGTTGTTGGCGCTGTGATACTGAGCCAGCACCAAATCATTGCCTTGGTCGGTATAAGCTAAATAAGCAAGGCAAGTATTGCGCAATGCTCGTTCACCAATTGCACTGTGTTTAATGCTGTATGTTGTCTGTTTTAAACTGTGGTAAACCGCATTGAGCTCATCTTGCAATGCGTTAGCAAGCTGTACTTTCATCGCTTTAAGTACGGTCGCTATGGCATCAACATCCACACGTTTATACCAACCTGAAACCTCATTATGGCTAGGCAATGAGAGCATTTCCGCAATAAAAGCAGGCTCTAGAGCCTCACTCAGTAACACACCACGGAATGCATCAACTACCGATTCAGGCAAATCCGCCGCCTTACCCGACTGCACTCCAAACACATTGCTACGGATATATTTGGCTAACAACATTTGGCCTGCATCCCAGCGAGCAAATTCGTTGCGAGCATTGACCATCAAGAAGATCAGCTCATCATCACTGTAGTCATACTCCAGTTTCACTGGTGCTGAAAATTCGCGCAACAAGGAAGGGATCGGTTTCTCTGGCACATTTTCAAACACGAAGGTCTGCTTGGCCTGTGTTACGTTCAGTACATTAGAGATTCGCTTTCCGTTACATTGTAACTCAATTACATCACCATGAGCTGTGTATAACTCAACATCAAAAGGAATATGCAGCGCTGCTTTCTCTTTTTGCTCGTGCGTTGGTTCGGTTGTTTGCTCTACGGTTAAGGCATAGGTTTTCTGTTGTGCGTCATATTCAGTGCTCACTGAAATAATCGGTGTACCAGATTGGCTATACCATAAACGGAATTGGGTAAGATCGACGCCTGAAGCATCTTCCATCGCTGCTACGAAATCTTCGCAGGTAGCGGCAGTGCCATCATGACGCTCAAAATAGAGCTTCATTCCTTTTTGGAAATTCGTTTCACCCAATAACGTATGCATCATACGAATCACTTCACTGCCCTTTTCATAGACAGTTAATGTATAGAAGTTATTCATTTCTATCACTTTATCGGGACGAATTGGGTGTGACATTGGGCTAGCATCCTCAGCAAATTGTGGCCCGCGAATAATGCGCACATTATTAATGCGATTCACGGCTCTCGACCCTAAATCAGACGAAAATTCTTGGTCACGGAATACCGTTAGGCCTTCTTTTAAGCTTAATTGGAACCAATCACGACAAGTGACGCGGTTACCAGTCCAGTTATGGAAATATTCGTGGCCAATCACCGCTTCAATACCTAAATAATCAGTATCGGTAGCGGTTTTTTCATTGGCTAGCACAAACTTAGAGTTAAAAATGTTGAGGCCTTTATTCTCCATCGCACCCATGTTGAAAAAGTCAACGGCAACGATCATGTAGATGTCGAGATCATACTCTAAGCCGAAGCGTTCTTCGTCCCACTTCATTGCGTTGATAAGTGATGTCATCGCATGAGAAGCGCGGTCGAGGTTACCTTTATCAACAAATATCTCGAGGGCAACATCGCGACCAGACTTGGTTTTATATTGATCACGTAATACGTCAAAATCACCCGCAACGAGAGCAAATAAGTAAGCTGGTTTCGGATGTGGATCTTGCCACTTCACCCAATGACGCCCTTCTGTAAGATCGCCATGTTCGATACGGTTACCGTTACTTAATAAAAATGGGTAATCTTTTTTGTCAGCAATCACGGTCGTTGTGTATTTTGCAAGAACGTCTGGACGATCGAGGAAGTAAGTAATGCGACGGAAACCTTCCGCTTCACACTGCGTACAGAACGCACCACCCGATTTGTATAACCCTTCTAGTGCGGTATTCGCTTCTGGGTTAATCAGTGTCACGATCTCCAATTCAAACTCTTGAGGTAATGATGAGATCGAGAGCCCGCTTTCAAGCAGCTGAAAGTCTTGCCATTCGGTGCCATTCACTTTGAGCGATTTCAGCTCAAGGTTTTCACCATCCAGCACCAATTGGTTATTCTCTTTTTGCTGCTTAACGTGAGAAACGGCAGTCACTGTGGTGTTGGTATCAAAGAGATCGAATGTTAATTCGAGATCCGTAATGGTATGTGATGGAGATTGATAATCTTTGCGATACTTGGCTTGGGGTGTATGAGCCATGTCGGAATCCTTGTTGACGGAGTGAAATGTGACGTTTTTGATAAACATTCAGTAAGATGGCTATAGATCTAAGGCTTGTTATCATTAATAACAACCCCTCAAACCGAAAAACGAGGCATTTAAGACAAATACCCCGTTATTTCGCTGACAATTTACCCATATATCAACAGATTTCACTCATTGCCTTTCTTATGATAGAAGATTGCAAGACTACGGATTTACTCGCGCTAAAACAGCCGACATGGAACCATTCTCCACTTCTAAAGTTAACATATCGCTAACAAGCGTATAGCGGGTATCATGTTCTCCGTCTTCATAAAGGAGCACCAAATGATCACCTTCTGTGTAGTACACCCCTTTATGGATCGATTCGTTACCATTAGCACCACTTACTCTGAACATAAATACAAAATCCGGCTGTAAAACGAGATCAAGTTGGTTAATGTCGGTTGCTATCGCATCTTCACCAAATATCCGTTTGCTAGACCACACCCCTGCCAACGCATTTGGTAAAGCTTTAGTGAACATAATGCCGTTTAAGTTGAGCATGTTGTGGTTCACTTGGTATTGATAAACTTGAGGTTGCGATGAATTAAGCCCCAAAATCAAGCTGTTATCGCTGGCGTCAAATTCACCTTCCCAGTGCTCCACATTATAATTTTTCTTTTGAATATCGATCTTGAAACGATAATTCGATTCCAAGGTCAGTTTAATAGAACGAAAATCATCGGAAGAAGTGTCAGGATTGGGGTTAAGTAGGTACCAATCACCAAGTAAAAAAGGGAGATCAAACTGAGTTAAGTCTTGATGAGTCTGCGTACCACTACTTTGACTTTGTGCCGCACTGGTGCTGATAAGAACAATGCAGGTAAAAATGATGCTTATCCATTTCATAACACGCTCCTCACTTTTTTCTTAAGCTTAGAACCGGTTGTACGATAAAGCGAAATATTTGATCTATATCACGTTATTTATTTGGTTTAAATAAGATCAAAAAAGCGAGCACTAAGGCTCGCTTTTCATTGCTACTGGTTGCTAATTTAGCATATCAACAGTGATCGCCACTGCTTCTTCTAAATAAACATCTGGAGCTTCATAATCTTTAGGCACATCTTGCAAGGTTTTATAGGGCTTCAAACCATTGGCGACTTGTCGCATGTTAATCCGCGCCAAACGCAATTCATCTGCCTTGTCACTTTCTTGCTTACGCACAGATTCATTGAGAGAAATTGTGTTGTCATCTTTCTCCGCTTTATACTTCGCAATATCCTCGTTAATGAAGCCGAACTCCATATCGTTGGCAATACGAGCTTGATGCTGCGCAGATAACTTAGCAATCAGTTTTTCATTAGCTTGTAACTTGTCGTATTTAGCTCGCTCAATTTGATCCCAAGGAAGTGCATTAGGTTCAACGCTCTCACCGGTATCTTTTGCTTCAATCGCAGTGGGTAACGCAATATCAGGCACAACACCTTTATTCTGCGTACTACCACCATCAATACGATAAAATTTCTGAATCGTATATTGAACGTAGCCTAATTCTTTATCAAACAAGTCGTAGATATGATTCAACGAGCGATGCTGTTGAACCGTTCCCTTACCGAATGAGTTTTCGCCAACAATGATCGCTCGTCCATAATCTTGCATTGCCGCTGCAAAAATTTCTGAGGCTGATGCGCTGTAGCGATTCACCAATACCGTCATAGGACCCTGATAACTGATTTTTCCATCCGTGTCACTATTAACGTTTACTCGTCCATAGCTATCGCGAACTTGCACAACCGGACCGCTTTCAATAAATAAGCCGGATAATGCCGTCGCTTCCGTTAATGCACCCCCACCGTTATTACGCAAATCGACGATCACGCCATCCACTTTTTTCTGCTTCAGTTCAGCCAGCAATTTGTCCGTGTCTTGCGCTAAACCGACATAGAAGCTAGGGACTTCAAGCACGCCTATTTTCTTGCCATTTTTCTCGATGATTTTTGATTTAACCGCTCGATCTTCTAAACGAATTTTGTCTCGAACAATAGTGACAACGTGACTTTTAGCGTCTTTACCTTCCGGCAAAACTTGCAACTTCACCTTAGTGCCTTTCGGGCCTTTGATCAGTTGTACGACATCATCTAAACGCCAGCCGATAACATCAACCATCTCTTTGCCATCTTGGCCCACACCAATGATACGATCGCCTTCACCCAACTGCTTGCTATTTGAGGCAGGACCACCCGCAACTAACGAACGAATGATGGTATAGTCGTCGGTCATTTGCAGTACAGCACCAATCCCTTCCAATGAAAGATTCATTTCTGATTGGAACTGCTCGGCATTACGTGGAGAGAGATAACTAGTATGCGGATCAACTTCACGCGCAAAAGCATTCATATAAAGCTGAAATACATCTTCGCTGTGGGTCTGAGACAGACGTTTGATCGCGTTATTATAACGCTTGCCTAGCGTTTCTTTAATTTCCGGCCACTCTTTACCCGTAAGCTTTAAGTTCAGTGCATCATATTTGACACGTTGCTGCCATAACTTATCGAGCTCGGTTTTATCTTTCGGCCAAGCTGCTTTTGAGCGATCAAGTTCCATCGATTCATCGGCTTCAAATGTAATTTCTTTGTCGAGCAGAGAAAGCGCATATTGAAAACGCTCAAAGCGCTTTTGCATTGATAAGTTATAAACATCAAATGCAATTTGGTTATTGCCAGCCTTGAGTTGATCATCAAGTTGTGTCGACCACGTATGAAAGGAATCAATATCGCTCTGAGTAAAGATATTGCGGTTGTAGTCGAGCAGTTCGAGATAACGATTGAAGATAGCTTGCGAGAAATCGTCATTCAAGTTGAAGTGTTTGTAATGAGAACGAGTAAAACGGGAAGTCACACGCTTACTCGCCGTTTCATGCTGCATTTCTGGGGCAAGAAGAGGTAAATCTTCTTTGCTAAGAGTGGCTTCTAAGGCCTGAACGGATGACGCTGCTAGCCATAGGCCAGCAGCGATCAACGTTAATTTTGAACGGCATTTCATGCGTAGGAATTTCTCCTTTATGCGCGCAAGTGCTCCGCTTTCACAACCATTTGTAGGCCGTTTACAAGTTGAACGCGCACATCTTCCTTATTAACTTCAACAATGGTCGCAGCCATGTTTCCTTTACCCATGTTTACGTTCACTTGTTTGCCAGTGATCATTTCATCAGCATTTAAAGCGCGCGTCTCGACAGGTTTTTCAGCTTTTGGCGCTTTCGCTTGAGGACGACGAGCTTGTGCTTGAGGCTTTTTCGCTTTTGGCTGCTTCGCTTTTGCCTCTTCGCGTGCTTTTTGTCCTTGCTCTTTACGACGAGCCTGTACTCGAGCTTTACTTTCTGCCAATGCGGCTTGTGCGTGCTCTACATGTTCTTCTTCTAACTCTCCACATGGGTTGCCATCAAGGTCAACACGAGTTGCACCTAGTTTAACACCATGTAGATAACGCCATGACGACGTGTATTGTCTTAACGCAGCACGCAGCTGTGTTTTACTTACTTTTGAGTCTTCGTTTAGGCGTTCAGCAAGATCTTGAAAAATACCAATTTTCAAAGGCTTTGCTTCACCTTCTAAAGTAAAGCACTTAGGGAAACATTCAGCAATGTACGCAATAACTTCTTTGCTGTTTTTTAACTTTTCAGTGTTTTCCATGAGGATTCCTGGTTTATGCGGTCTTTCCGCGAGGCATTAAGATAAATATGTTCGGTATTATAGTGACCTAAATGCGAAAAACCACAGGCAATGACCAATTTATGCCTTGTTAGCGTGTGAATTGAGCAGCTTTTCTATCTCAATCATTAATTCTGCCATCCCTTTCTCATCAATTTCAGAAAAACGGCCAATTGTTGGGCTATCAATATCCAATACTCCCACCACTTGGCCATTGATAGAAAATGGCACCACCAACTCAGAATTGCTCGCAGCATCGCAAGCAATGTGACCAGCAAACTCATGGACATCATAAACACGTTGTATACGGTTAGTCGCCGCCGCAGTACCACACACACCTTTTCCTAAGGGGATGCGTACACAAGCTGGTTTTCCTTGAAAGGGACCGAGAACCAGTTGCTCTTCTTTTATTAGGTAAAAACCCACCCAGTTAAGATCTTCAAGCTCCATGTTAAATAAGGC
>NZ_CAWMCN010000103.1:83721-111397 GCF_963865925.1 Vibrio sp. ZOR0018
TTCTATGTTCATATAAACTCAACGACCTTTTGAAAACGGAAGACATCTATTTTTGAACAGCGTACAATTTCTCACACGATAAATAGGATGCATTCTCATCATAATGACTAATTCCAATGACACTATTAGCCGCTCTTGGGTAATAAAACAAGTAAAAAAACATCGACCTACACTTATATTTGCCAATGCGATCGCGGTTATTGCAACGCTGGTTAGTGTCCCTATTCCACTATTAATGCCATTAATGGTCGACGAAGTTCTGCTGAATAAACCCGCTTCTGGTTTGGCGATGATGAATACTATTCTACCGACGTCGATGCAAAACCCAACAGGCTATATTGCACTCACGTTATTGCTAGTGGTCTTGATGCGTAGCGTCAGCCAAGCGCTCAACATACTTCAAAGCCGTCAATTTACTTTGGTGTCCAAAACCATCACTTACCAAATGCGCTGCAAAATGATTGATAAATTAGGACGGATCAGCATCAGGCAGTACGAAACCAAAGGCAGTGGTGGTATTAATGCTCACTTAATCACCGACATCGAAACCATTGATCAATTCATAGGTAGCACACTCAGTAAATTTATCATCAGCCTACTGACCGTGTTAGGCACAGCAGGTGTTCTACTCTGGCTTGAGTGGCGTTTAGGGCTGTTTATTTTATTGGTCAACCCGATTGTGATTTACTTTTCACGTAAACTCGGAAGCAAAGTTAAGCATCTGAAAAAGCGAGAAAACCAAGCGTATGAACGCTTTCAAAATCGGCTAGTCGAAACATTAGATGGCATTTATCAATTGCGTGCCGCTAATAAAGAGCGAGAGTTTCTCAATGAACTTAAGCAGCAAGCCAACCAAGTCCGAGAGAATGCAGACAAATATGCATGGCAATCAGAGGCTGCAGGGCGCGTCTCATTTCTCCTATTTTTACTTGGTTTTGAGCTATTTAGAGCGGTCGCGATGCTGATGGTGGTCTTTAGCGACTTGACCATAGGGCAAATTTTCGCCGTTTTCGGTTATTTGTGGTTTATGTTAGGCCCAGTGCAAGAACTGCTGAGTATTCAATTTTCTTGGTACAGTGCAAAGGCGGCCTTCCATCGCATTAATGATCTGCTTGCACTGGAGGAAGAGCCTCGCCCTATTTGCAAAATTAACCCATTCACGGATAACCGCCAGGTCGATGTTGAGGTTTCTCACGTTAATTTTGCCTACGATAGTGAAAAGAGTGTGCTCAACGATCTCTCGCTCACGATTCCAGCGGGTAAAAAAGTTGCGTTGGTTGGCGCAAGTGGTGGTGGGAAATCCACGTTGATCCAACTGTTAATTGGTGTGTATCAGCCCAATTCCGGGCAGATCCGTTTTAATGGTGCGACCACTGAAGAGATAAGTTTTGATATTATTCGCGATAACATTGCCGTGGTATTACAACAACCTATACTATTCAACGACACCTTAAGGCATAATTTGACCCTCGGCGGTCAATATGCAGAAGAGGAATTATGGCAAGCGCTGCATATTGCACAACTGGATGATGTGACTGCGAATCTCAGTGACGGTTTAGAAACGCTAGTTGGCCGAAATGGTATTCGCTTGTCGGGCGGACAACGTCAACGTTTAGCCATCGCTCGGATGGTACTGAGCAATCCTAAATTTGTTATTTTGGATGAAGCAACATCCGCGTTAGATACGGTAACTGAAGCGGCATTGCACAATGCTCTGACTGGATTTTTGAAAGGTCGAACTACTTTAATTGTTGCGCACCGCCTTTCGGCTGTAAAACAAGCCGATATAATTTACGTGCTGGAAGATGGTCAAGTTAGTCAAATGGGTACGCATCGAGAATTAGTAGAGCAAGATGGGTTATATCAGACCCTTTATGGAAATCTCCAATCGTACGTTTAGTGATTGGGTAACAATAAATTAGGATGATTGTTTGTCTCAACATTCAGCGCTTATTCAACATCCACAATCACCTAACGGCGTGAGGTTGTGTCACGGCTGTGAATTGGCCGTTGATCTCGTCGAGGTTGAGCATGGGAAAAGTGCCTATTGCCCACGCTGCGGTACCCAACTGTACCGCGGTGGATCTCCCTCTTTATCTGGGGATTTAGCCGTCGCCATCACTTGCTTGTTACTGTTTATCCCCTCTCATTTTTTTGAATTCATCAGTATTCGCTTGGTTGGGGTGATGATCCCCGCCACCTTGCCATCCGGTGTCTTTGCGCTGGCTGAAGAGGGCTTTGGAGCGCTCGCTTTATTGGTGCTATTTTGCAGCTCTATTGCGCCACTTTTAGTGTGTGGTTCCGTAGTGACCGCTCATATCGCCTTGCGTTATCGATGGTTTCATCTACTGCGTGGCTCACTGATCATTATTCAGCGATTAAAAGCGTGGGTAATGCTCGATGTTTTTTTAGTCAGCGTGGCGGTATCTTGTTTTAAACTTCAAGATTATTCCGACATTTTTATCGGTGTGGGGCTGTATGGTTTAGTCTTGCTGCAACTGGCAACCGTATTGTTAGCGACTCGAGTTAGCGTAAGGCGCTATTGGCAAGCGTGGCAGCCAGAGAATCAATATGCCTTCGAGCGTAAAGAGGTGCATTGCCACCATTGCCATCTTTCACAACCAGAAAATACGCACTGCGTGCGTTGCGCGCAAAAATTATATCACCGGAAACCCAACTCGATACAACGAACTTGGGCCTATTTAATTGCAGCAAGTGTCACTATTTTCCCCGCGAACCTGATTCCAATATCGATTTTAATTACCAATGGACAGCGATTAGAAGACACCATCTTCTCTGGTGTTGCGTCACTGATTAATAGTGGTATGGTCGGAATTGCAATCATCATTTTTGTGGCCAGTATAATCGTGCCTATTGTAAAAATATTCGGCCTGACCTATCTATTACTGGCGATTAAATTTAAGCGAACGGTTTACCACCGTCAGAGAATGAACATTTATTTCGCGATTAAATGGATCGGCAAATGGTCGGTAATGGATCTGTTTGTCATCTCAATTATGTTGACACTGGTTGATCGCGGTCAAATTCTCGACTTCACTCCCGGTTATGGAGCCGTTGCCTTTGGCTTGGTGGTTGTACTCACCATGCTCGCCACGGAAAGTATGGACCCAAGACTCATCTGGGATAATTACCCAGAAATCGCAGACCAAAACGAGCCTTCACATGAGTAAACAAATTTCAAGCCAGCCCTCATACACTCCCGATGTTAAGCGAAACAGGGGCATCTCACCTTTGTGGATACTGCCCATACTCACCATGGCGCTCGCAGGTTGGTTAGTCGTTAAAGCCATTCACGATGCTGGCGAACGAATCCAGATCTATTTTTCGGACGCACAAGGCTTAGTCGCAGGGCGAACAACAATTCGCTACCAAGGGCTCGAAGTCGGCATGGTAAGAGATATTAAACTGTCCGAAGGATTAGAAAACATCTATGTGGAAGCCGATATTTATCCAGAAGCTACTCAGTTACTCAATGACAATACCCGCTTTTGGTTAGTGAAGCCAACGGCCAGTTTATCTGGCGTTTCAGGTTTAGATGCATTGGTTTCAGGAAACTATATTGCGATTCAACCGGGTAACGAAAATAGTTCAGCTGAACACGATAAAGTGTTTAGTGCTTTAGATGGTGCACCTTCTGATCTACTGCCTAATCAAGGGCTTATCATTTCTCTAAAGGCTCGCGATCTCGGAGGTATTTCTGTTGGCTCACAAATCGTCTATAAAAAAATTCCGATTGGTGAAGTGTTTAACTACAAACTCGATGACGATGCAAAGTCGGTACTCATTCAAGCCTCGATAAAAGACGAGTATCGCCACATTATTACCAATGAAAGCCGTTTTTGGAATGTCAGCGGTGTTGGTGCAAGCATTGGCTTTGAAGGTGTTGACGTCCGCTTAGAAAGTTTAAGTGCATTAATCGGTGGTTCAATTGCCGTCGATTCACCGGACGGTGGGGAGCCTGTTGAACAAAATACCCAATTTAGTCTCTATCGCGATTTAAAAACCGCAGGACGTGGTATCCCTGTGAAAATCACCCTACCCGATCAGCATAATATTAACCAAACTGGTGCCCCCATCATTTACCGAGGAATAGAAGTCGGTCAAATCACTGAATTGCAGCTCAGTAAAAGTCACCAACAGATCATCGCCTCTGCTGCTATCCAACCGGCTTTTAGCGATATGCTCAATTCGGGAAGCCGTTTTGTGTTGGAAGAGGCCAAAGTCTCACTCTCTGGAGTTGAGAACATCGGTAATTTGATCAAAGGAAATTACTTGACACTCATTCCTGGCAAGGGCGAAAAGGCCAGAAGTTTCACTGCTATTCGCCAATTTGAATTTAATCAGTCACAAGCAAAATCAATTGCTATCAAACTTACAGCTGAAAGCTCATATGGCTTAAATGTGGGCAGCCAGATTTTGTATCGAGGCATCGCGGTAGGTTCAGTAATTGACGTAAAGTTGCAGCAAGACAGTGTTGTGCTCAATACGCTGATTGATGAAGAGTACACATCACTCATACGCTCACAGAATCGTTTTTACATTACAGGCTCGGCCACCGCAGAGCTCACCGAATCAGGCCTTAATGTTTCGATCCCTCCTGCCAAACAACTGCTCGCCGGCTCAATCAGTTTCATCAGCGAAGGCGCTGAAAATGCGAGTAATGAGTACCCGCTATATCAAAGTAAATCCTTAGCTGAGCTTGCAAAATATAATCAAAGCGGCTCACAGACACTGACTCTTTTTGCCGACGAGCTTCCTCCCATCAATCCGGGCAGCCCGCTCCTATACCGTAATCTTCAAGTAGGCAGTGTTTTTGGCTTTAAGCTCACTAAAGAAGGTGTAAAAATCGAGGTCAAAATAGAGAATCAATATCGCCATCTGATTACGAATCAAACTGTTTTTTGGAACCGTTCTGGCGTCGAAATTAATGCAACACTTGCAAGCGTAAAAGTCAAAGCCGCTCCTTTAAAAACTTTAATTCAAGGAGGCATTGCATTTGATTCGTTGCAAGGTATTGATAACAAAGATCAGAATTTGTGGAAGCTCTATGACAGCTACGATCAAGCACGTAAGGCGGGCCAAGAAATCATCTTAACGGCCGATTCATCATTTGGCGTTACGCTAGGAACATCCATCAAATATAACAATATCACTGTGGGAGAGGTTGTTTCTGTAACACCTAATTTCAAGACAAACCAAGTTACACTCCAAGCGAGAATTGAGCCTAGCTACGCATTAGGCATTGCCAGAAATGGCTCTCACTTTTGGGTAGCGAAAACTAAGATTGGCTTCAATGGTGTTGAAAATCTGCAAAACTTACTCAGTTCCAGCATTGAGGTCCAACCTGGGTTTGGCGATGTGCAGTATCAATTTGAACTAGAAAAACAGCCACAACAAGCACTCGGTATTGAATTCACCTTACAAAGTGAAACACGAGGATCAGTGACTGAAGATAGCCCGGTTCTCTACCGTGAAATGGAAGTGGGCAAAGTAACCCATGTTGCTCTAGGAGACTTTGCAGACCGCGTCATGTTTACCATTGAAATCCAAAAAGAGTTCGCTTATCTGGTTCGCAGCAATAGCGTATTTTGGAACACTTCTGGCGTCGATGTATCCATCGGTTTATCTGGTGCAAATATAAAAGCAGGCACGTTAGATAGCATCATGAAAGGCGGAATTACATTTGCCACTCCAGAGCAAAAACAGCTACAGCCTATAGCTAAACAAGGCCAAGCATTTTACTTATATCCTGAAGCCAAACCAGAATGGCGCCAATGGCGAACAGCCATACCAAAACCTTAAAGGGTTAACCTTGATTCTTATAAAATGCAGCTGATCGGCTGCATTTTTTATTATTTTGATCTCATCACGATTCTTATATAATCCGGCCTCAACTCCCAGACGAGATACTGCTTTGCACGCCAATATAACCCTACCTGAACCTTTTCTTGCGACAATTGAAGCGATACTGCCCACACATCTAACGATGAGTGATTTTATTGCAGCTTGCCAGCGTCCTTTGCGTAAAAGTATTCGAGTCAACACGCTAAAAATCTCTGTCGATAGTTTTTGTCAACGCGCCGTAGAAAAAGGGTGGGCTTTATCACCAGTGCCTTGGTGTAATACGGGTTTTTGGATTGAAGCCGATGAGTCTGTCGTACCTTTAGGTAATACCGCCGAACATATGGCAGGGCTTTTTTACATTCAAGAAGCCAGTTCTATGATGCCAGTGTCCGCTCTTTTCACTGGCGATGAATCGTTCAATTCAGTACTCGACATGGCGGCGGCTCCGGGTTCAAAAACAACGCAAATTGCGGCGTGTATGGAAAATGAAGGCGTATTAGTCGCCAACGAATTTTCAGCCAGCCGTGTTAAAGTGCTGCATGCTAATATCGAACGCTGCGGTGTACGCAACAGTGTACTGAGCAATTTTGATGGTCGAGTCTTTGGCGGTTGGTTACCGGAACAATTTGATGCGGTGTTAATAGATGCTCCATGCTCAGGAGAAGGTACCATCCGTAAAGATCCTGATGCGATGAAAAACTGGAGTAAAGAATCTGTATTGTCGATTTCCACAACACAAAAAGATTTGATTGAAAGTGCGTTTCAAGCTTTAAAGCCCGGCGGTGTGATGGTCTACTCAACCTGTACATTGAGTACAGAAGAGAACCAACAAGTGTGCTTGCATCTACAAGAAAAATATCCACAATCAGTTGAATTTGTTTCCCTTATTTCATTGTTTGAGGATACAAAAGCAGCTATTACAGACGAAGGGTTCTTGCATATATTCCCTCAAACTTATGATTGTGAAGGTTTTTTTGTTGCAAAAATCCGTAAACTTAGCTCTGTACCCCACCCTGAAGTCAACAAACGCTTAGGTCAATTTCCTTTTGCGAAAGCCAACCTTAAACTCACACAAGAGATCGCGGATCAACTCATGAAAACGTTTGAAGTTGTGATCCCCGATAATACCAGTGTCTGGCTACGTGATAATGATGTATGGTTATTTCCAAACGCACTGGAACCTATGCTCGGCAAATTCCGCTTCTCTCGCATGGGGATAAAAATCGCTGAAACACATAAAAAAGGTTATCGCTGGCAACATCAAGTCGCTACATCGTTAGCGACTGGTAACGAATCAAACTGTATCACACTATCGATTGAAGAAGCGCGAGATTGGTACATGGGCAGAGATGTCAGACCAGCACTACAAACTGGCACTGGCGAAGTGCTGGTTAAACTCGGTAACGATGTGATTGGCCTAGGAAAATGGGTAGGAAACCGCATAAAAAATGGTTTACCAAGAGAACTCGTTAAAGATAAAAATTTGTTTTAACACACCCCAAAATAGGACAAAAATCTAGAAAACACGCGCACTTCTAGCGATAACAACTATACTTACAGGGAAGCATAAGTACGACTATTTTAATGATTAGCGTAGGCTCAAATGAGCCATTCCCCTAGGCCCAAAAACGGAAAAGTTTTGGGCCTTTTTTTATCGTCAAGGAAAATAGATTGCAACAGGAGGTGGACGCCTCAGCTATACAAGATGAATTCCATCTTCCCCAATGGTAATTTTTCCCTGCTTGTACAAACCACCAATACTCTTCTTAAAGGTTCCCTTACTGGTACGGAACATCGAAAAAATAGCTTCTGGTGTCGATTTATCACTTAATGGAAGAAAACCACCCTTTTTCTCAAGTAACTCTATGATCTTAGTGCTTAGCTCATCCATTTTTGCTACGCCAATTTTTTGCAGAGCTAGGTCAATTTTTCCATCTTCACGGATATTTTTGATGTAGCCTTTTAAGGTCTTACCAATAAACAACTTACCAAACACATCTGATGGGAAAATCATCCCCCAGTGCTCGCCATTGATGATGGCCTTGTATCCGAGTTCTGAGTGTTCTGCAATTAATAGATCAACTTGCTGATTCTGCGTATAGTTTGCAGGGGTTTTGTCCAGCCACTTGTTGAATTTAGTTGTGCCTACGATGCGGCCGGAAGCCTTATCAGTGTAGACATACACTAAAATCATTTGTCCTTCTTTAAAACGAGCACGCTGTTCGCTGTAAGGCACCAATAAATCTTTACCCTTCAGACCCCAATCAACAAAAACACCAGTGCTATTCACACCCTGAACTTTCATCAATCCCCACTCGCCTACTTTTGCAATCGGTTTTTCAGTCGTCGCGGCAAGTTGATTGTCTGAATCGAAATACAAAAATACGTCTATTTTCTGCCCCAATTCAACCCCATCTGGGGTAAATCGTTTAGGCAGTAAAGTGGTTCCAAAATCTTCAGCATCCAAAAATACGCCGAAATCAGCAATCTTCACGACTTCTAAACTGTTTATTTGACCAACGTTAATCATTTACTATGTCTCACCTCAATTTTGCAGAGATTATACGTGATCTCTGTTATCCTTTCCTGCATTCAAGGGAAAAATAAGCATTTTTTCAGGAGCTTTCTTTGGTTAATGTCGATAAGCAAGATACCATCACGCTTAAAATTTCACATGCCATGTCTCAGAGCAAAGAACTTGATCTAGACATTTACCTATTCATTCCCGGTGATTTAGGTCTAACACCCGAAATACTTCCTGAATCTGACTTTTACTATAGCTTCATCCACCAAGAGCGTGCGTATTACAGTGATAAAACGTTACTGCCCTTAGTGCACAGCCGACTTGCACAACGAGGCCATCTCTCTTCTACTCAGTATCGAGTCAGTTTGAGTTTATTTGCTTATCAGTATGTTATCGCTCTAGATAAAGCTGTAGTACAACTCAATACGACGAGTGACACCGTCACATCAGATGAAGTTGATAGTGTCATTGAACTCTCTTTAGATATTTTGAAAAGATTGCGCCGCAGCATTCCTTATGAAGAGAGCTTAAAACGCTATTACGCCAATATTGATAACTATTTATCTTGGTATACTGAGCAAAAGTTTCTTTCCCTAGTCGCACACATGAACCGCGATGGTGAATATAAAACCATAAAAGAGCGTCTAATTACACTGGTTGAGAAAGAACAGGCACATCGTAAACTTAACAATTACAACTCGGCAAAGGCAGGGGAAGACATCACTCGGCTGAGTAACAAGATGCGCCTACTACGCCGTTTAATCGAGCATCCCATTGTGCTTAATGAACACGTCACTTCTTTAGGTAATAACATGAAGCGTGCCGTAAAAGGCATCGCGACTGGGCTTGTAATGCTGTTTGTCACCGTCATCGCCATTACAGCTCGCGACTATTGGGGGGAAATCACCGCCTCTTTTATCATCGCTATGTCGTTTGTTTATGCATTACGCGAGATCTTTAAAGATGACTTACGCGATATGCTGTGGCGCTGGATCCGTAAAGGAAAACCTAAATGGAAGCGTCGTTACATAGACCCAACGACCGGAAAATCTGTGGGTTACAAAATTGAATGGCTTGATTATACCAACCTGAGTAAATTACCAGACCGAATCAAAACAATTCGAAAGAAACGCATTGTTCAAAGGGAGGAACAGGTACTTCACTATCGCTCAGAAACGGCCATGTCAACTTCACGCTTCATGAGTGGCTATGAGGAAACACGCGAAACTTTACACATTGATCTACGCCCTATTACCCGTTTGATGGACAAAGGCTCTAATCGCATTTATCAGTTAAGTGGTGGTCAAGTGAGTCGAGAAACCGTAGAAAAACGGCACTTGCTCAACTTGATTATCAAAGAAGATAACCATAAAGAAGAGCCCCGCTACTACCGTTGGAAAATTGTTTTAAATAGAAATAAGATTGTCGACATTGAACCGATAGAATTAAGCGAGTAGTCTCTAATTCAGCCTTATTTACCAATACGCTTTAACGATAAAGTAAGATGAAACTCCGCCATAGGCTCGTCACCATGCAATGAAGGACAGGTTGCAATGATCTTTACTGTCTGATTGACTCGCTCTCCGGTCGCGATAGTTTCATCAAGCATACTGTCTATTAGCTGGCCATCATGGCAATGAAAATGAACATCCGCCTCCGGCCTTTTTAAAAACTCCGCACTAACCGCTTTAAACGCCAACGATACTTTGGAGCCACGCTGTTGTGCTTTATGCATTGCCATAAAACCGCCCGCTACGTCTGCACCAACGGCTAACACACCAAAATACATACTATTTAAATGATTTTTATTGCGACGTTTAAGTGGAATTCGAATTTCTACAGAGTGTTCGTTTAGCACTAAAATCTTTGGCCTGCAGGACCAAATCAATGGCACTTTTAAAAAACCAAACAGATTTAAGTAAAGATTCGCTTTTGTTAATGGGGAGAGCATGAGGCTTGACCTTTTCAATATGGTTGTCGGACCAGTTCAAGGTATACGCTGTGAAATGTCAATAAGTTGTTACAAAAAGTTAGGGTTGAGCGCAGCTATTCTGCGCCCAAATCAGATCATTACATTTTTACCACAACATCAGCCTGAACACTTTCAGCTAAGTGCTCCTGCAGCTTTGGATAACTTGCTAGTGCTTGGGTGACGACCAAAATCGGCTTATTCGCATGACGTGCCGCTTTTGACGCTAAATCGAGCAACGTGATGACCGCCTCACTCTCTGGATTAAACAAATGGGAAAGTTCGGGATTCTCTTTATCAATGCCTAAGGTGTATTGTGTTAAGTTATCGATGTTGATGACCACACCATCAAAATAGTGCATCAAACGCTCTGCCAACAATGCCGCTGATGGAACATCGCAAGAATAAAGCACTTTCAAACCATCTAAACTCCGAGGTAAAGACTGCTCTGCCAGTCGGTCAATGATCGTAGCCGCATCACTTAATGTTCGAACAAATGGCACCACAATTTCGATGTTCAATCCTTGCTTGCGCAATGCCTTGATCACAGCGCATTCATAACTAAACGCTTTTGCATACTGGTTGGAAGAAAAACGCGATACGCCACGCACTCCCATCGCTGGGTTAATTTCATCCGTTTCAACACTTCCACCGATCAACGCCTTATAAGTGTAACTATCTGCATCACTCAAACAGACACGAATCGTAGTGTGATTTTTTTGAACCGCTGCCACGACTCTATCAACAATGGTTGACGTAAAATGCTCCGCCACCGCTTTGTCATCAAGAATGGATTGCAAAGAGCCTTGCTCAAGTTCAGTTAGATTCGCAAAATGTTGCTCAATCGAAGGATGATAAAACAACGAATCTAAAATAATGTCGGACAGCGATACGTACAAATGCTGGGCATTTCCACTTGATTCAATTGCCGCTGGAAGGGCATCACCTAAGATCAACTGAGGGTGGATCGTATCATGTTGTGCCAAACTCATTCATTACTCCCTACATTTTTAATTATCTTGCTCAGGAAAATACCCATAGCCGAGTATTAATTCAAGTAAAAGTAAATATTTATGATAAATTTATGAATAAAATTTCACCTTACAGATGATAAGCAATAAGTTTTCCGTTTTGGAGTTTATTCCTATTGCCAATTCCGTTATCTTTACCGCTTCGCAATAAGAGTACAGGCTTTACCATGCCATTAAAAACAGATGAATTAAGAACTCAAGCCTTGGGCCCAATGCCGACTCCGGCAGAGCTTGGAAATGCGCATCCGATCACAGACGACGTAGCAGAGCGCATCGCAAACTCACGCCGTCAAATTGAAAATATTCTGACTGGTCACGGTGATCGCTTGCTAGTCATTGTCGGTCCGTGTTCAGTACACGACACTGAAGCCGCAATGGATTACGCTCAACGTTTGAGTGCGATCCAAGACCAATATAAAAATGAACTGTTTATCGTCATGCGTACCTATTTCGAGAAACCACGCACCGTTGTGGGCTGGAAAGGTTTGATTACGGATCCCAATCTGGATGGTTCATATGCACTGGAAACAGGGCTCAATAAAGCACGGAAATTATTATTAGATATCAACAAGCTAGGCCTTGCTACTGCGACTGAATTTTTAGACATGATCACCGGGCAATACATCGCAGATCTCATCACGTGGGGAGCTATTGGTGCACGTACTACGGAATCTCAGATACACCGAGAAATGGCGTCTGCGCTGTCATGCCCTGTCGGTTTTAAAAATGGCACGAATGGCAACATCAAAATTGCTATTGATGCCATTCGAGCGGCCCAAGCATCGCATTACTTTTACTCACCGGATAAAAATGGCCGTATGACCGTTTATCGTACCAGTGGTAACCCCTTTGGCCATGTTATTTTACGCGGTGGTGATACAGGGACAAACTATGACGCTGACTCCGTATCTGCAGCCTGCGAGCAACTGATCGAATTCGGCTTAGCCCCGCGCCTCATCGTAGATTTTAGCCACGCGAATTGCCAAAAGCAGCATAGAAAACAGATAGATGTAACGGCCGACATCTGCACACAAATACGTACAGGTAAGGATTTCGTTGCTGGTATTATGGCTGAAAGCTTCATTATCGAAGGTAATCAGCCAATGCATGACTTAAAGAACCTCACCTATGGTCAATCGATTACCGATCCATGCTTAGGATGGGATGACACAGCAACTATGCTGGATATGCTGGCACAAGCGATCACTGACCGCCGTAACTTAAAGTAAATACTAAGCAATAGATAAGGAAACACCATGCCTTCTTTTGATATCGTTTCAGAAGTCGATACTGTTGAACTTCGTAATGCTGTCGATAATGCAAACCGAGAGCTTTCTACTCGTTTTGATTTTCGTAATGTAGAAGCTGGATTTGAACTCAAAGATGAAGTTGTAAAACTGTCTGCAGAAGATGATTTTCAATTGGGTCAAATGATGGATATTTTACGTGGCAACCTCGCGAAACGAGGTGTTGATGCCAAAGCGATGGAAGCGAAAGATTCTGTACATTCCGGCAAGCGCTGGTTTAAAGATGTCCAATTTAAACAAGGACTGGACCCGTTAACCTCAAAGAAAGTGGTAAAAGCCATTAAGGATGCCAAGCTCAAAGTCCAAGCATCCATTCAAGGTGAAAAAGTAAGAGTAACGGGTAAAAAGAGAGATGATTTACAATCAGTGATCGCTCTAATGCGTGAATCAGATATGGGCCAGCCATTCCAGTATGACAATTTCCGAGACTAACAGCACCACGAATAAAATATCAAAGCCACCTCACTAGGTGGCTTTTCAATCACTGATAACTATCATTTACAATGAATCGATTCCTTCCTTCTGACTTCGCTTGGTATAACGCTTGGTCTGCACTCTCCATTGCACTCTGCCACGACAACGCCAACTTAGACACCGACTTCTCAGCAATTGCTCCAATGGAAACAGTTACAGGAACCCGCTGCCCTGCCCAGTAAAATGATGTTTGTTCGACTTGAGCACGAATTCTCTCCAAGACTTCTTTAATATGAGCTTCTGGTGCACTAATGATCATCACAAACTCTTCACCTCCCCACCTCATAAGTAGATCTTCAGGTCGAAGCTGCTGTTTCAGAATGGTAGATAATTCCCTTAACACTTCATCCCCCGCTTCATGACCATACTGATCATTTATTTTTTTGAAATAGTCGACATCAATTATGGCTAATAAATGTGGTTTATTATTAGTTGTTTCTTCCTGATAAGAAAACCAAGTATCAAGATATCTTCGGTTATACAAATCCGTGAGTGGGTCATGTGTAGATTCAACTTCTAACTTTGCATGATCCTGCTGTAAAGTTGAGTGTTTGATTTTAAATTTTTTATACTTCCGATAACTAATTAAAGATAAAAAGCTAATAATAATAAATAACAAAAAATACAACCATTCCCTAAATTCCTGAGCTTGTATCTGCAGCTTCTGTATATCGTTCTTAGCACTTAATAGCAATAATTCTTGTTCGTCGAGTTTTCTGTCAAATTGATTTTTTAGACTCAATGCCTCTTTTTCTCTAGACTGAAGGATAAGTTTTTTTTCTAATGTTGCCATTTTCTTATATTCAAACAATGCTTCATCATACCGACCTTTTTGTTCATAAATTCTTGAAATAATATCAGTAGCATATATTATCCTTGGCACATTATTGTGATCTGTATAAATTCCTACCGCTTCTTTGGCGCTCAAGATAGCCAATTCTAACTGAGTTTTTGCAAGGTAGACTTCCGCTAAACTCTCTTGACAGTATGCGGTAAATAAGGGATTAGACTCTTCCCTAGCAAGAGATAAACATCGAATCATAATATCTAAGGCATCTTCTGTCTCACCTTGATTTAATAAATTATCGGCTAAGTTAACCATAGTCTTAAACTGCAACTGTTTAGAACCTGTTTTCATCGCTCTATCAAAAGCAAGTTCAACATTGCGCTGCTGAGATTCTTCACGTCCTAGCGCTGTATCTATCACACTGGCATTAGTATATAAAATAGCTTCGGTGAGTGAGTTAGAGAAATTATGATTCTGGTATACTTTCAAAGATCTCTTACTATATATATCAGCGTTTTTCCAATCCTCCGTATGAATATACACAGTCGATATATTGTTTAGAATTATGCACATTTGTATAGCATATTTATTCCTATCAAATAATTGATAAGCAATTTGATAATATTTTAAGGCTTTCTTTAAATTGGTTTGATCAAATGAAATATTACCCAATAAATTATAAACTCGCCCTTTCAACCCATTATATCCAATACGCTCAACCATCTCTAGAACATCATTGAGTAAGGATTCAGATTGAATTAATTGTTGTGATGAATATAATTCCTGTGCTTCATAAAAATAAGCCTCCGCAATAATCCAGTCTATATTGTATTGACGACCAATAGCCAATGCTTCCTCAGTAACTAGAGGAGTAATTCCCGCAAATTGTATTAAATTATTTTGTGAAAATATATAGAGAGCTTTTGCCTGAGGTGACCACCACTGTCGCCAATCCGTAAAAGAGCTTTTGATAACTTCAGGACGCTCAAAAGAATCATAATATAAATTGAGAAATGAGGCATCGCTTTTATTAATATTACAGCTCAAATAATCATCTGCACAGAACTCAGCTTCTTGCAACTTTGAGTGACATTGTAACGACATAAAAATAGAAACCAAACTCACAATGCTAACCACAAGGAAGGATTTGAACGAACGTGGCATCGATTTATACATAGTACATAAGCTCTTCAGTTTTGAGTCATCTTCGTTTTATCAGGCTCGGTCTGCAACATAATCCGATAAAACAATAACCTATGGCACTATTTTTACAACATTAAGTCTTTCCCCACAAGCAAAGCGTACTCTGCTCTGTTTCTAGGTAACAAAATACATATTCTTTTGCGATCAGACTTTGCTTGCTCAAGCTTTTCTGCAAGTTGCGCGGCATTCTTAAAACTTTCCCTTTCAGCATCACGGCGAACAAGATCAATCAATTCAAAAGGAGAATGTTGTTCATAAAAAACCACCTCTGCCCTTTGCATGTAACGTAGCGCTTTAATCGGCAGCATTTCAACATCATCGCCACAGCTTATCCATGTACATTGTGCTGATTCTTCTATAGGCACTAAGAGAGCTTGTTGGTATAAACGCTCTAATTCTTCACGGCTTACTGCATTTTCTGTTTTGGAATCACTTAAAAAGGCTTCCCAAAACTTTCTTCTAGCACTGACAGAATTGAGTGATTGTTTAATTGAATTTCTCTTGGAGGCAGCGAAATCAGCAAGCAACGAGAGATTTTGCGGAAGAACCGCTTCCAATGTTTCTCGGATATTTCTCACCAACACTGGTGATGCACCACCACTGGATATTGCGATCTGAATTCGCCCACGGTTGACCATCGATGGCGTGATAAAATCACAGTATGGTTGATCATCGACAACATTGACCAAAACACCTGTCTTTCTTGCATCTTTATGCACTTGGTGGTTAAGCGACGGATTATCCGTTGTGGCCCATACCTGCCAGTATTCTTTCGTTAATAGTTCTGATGAATAAAAGTTTTGAACCCATTGGCAACGATTCTGCTCTACCAGTTCTAAAAGATAACGTTCAATTTTAGGTGACACGACGGTGACTTGAGCCCCAGCTCGAATCAATGCTTCTACTTTTCGACAGGCGACTTCGCCCCCACCCACAACCAGCACTGGTTTGCCCAATAAATTCAAAAACAGAGGAAAATACTGCATTTCATTCCATGAATAATCTAGATAACTATTCGCTTGATGCTACCAAAAATAGGGCATCTGCGACACTAATTAAATGCAGCCAAATAATTATCAACCAAATTTTCGCCATTAGACAGTTGAAAATCCTGACAACACACTAATGACACAATTGTTAATTTTACGTTAAAAGAGAAATATACTGCTTCTATTCTGTTGCCCCACTATTGAACATGGTTGCACTATTTACAATCTTGCAACATTTGTTCATTCTAGCTGCAGCTTAGGTTTGTGAATCTAATCAAAAATCTTTCAAATGACTAATTTGAGAAAATACAAATCATTACCTACGCTTATAAACGGTTGATTTGTAAATGTGCGATTGCATGCAAATACAACTTGGAAAGCTACACAACAACATTTTTAGTACGTTGTATCAGGTGTCACCTGGTTTAACATGGATCATACAGGAAGGATACAAATGGCGAATAAACTCACTGTTCTTGCTTCTGTTGTAGCAGCTTCTACTGCCATGATGGCGACGACAGCTTCAGCAGCAGATAGCACTTTAGATAAAGTACTTTCGCAAGGTTTTATTACTTGTGGTGTGAGCACTGGTCTACCAGGCTTTTCCAACCCGAACTCAAAAGGGGAATGGGAAGGCATTGATGTTGAATATTGCCAGGCACTTGCCGCAGCAGTTCTTGGTGACAAATCGAAAGTAAAATATGTTCCACTCACAGCAAAAGAACGGTTTACCGCCCTACAATCAGGTGAAATCGATGTTCTTTCGCGCAATACAACCTGGACGCTCCAACGCGACGCAGCACTCGGCCTTAATTTTGTCGGCGTAAACTATTATGACGGTCAAGGGTTCATGGTGAAAAAAGACCTAGGAGTGAAAAGTGCAAAAGAGCTTGATGGGGCATCGGTTTGTGTCCAATCCGGTACAACTACTGAGCTGAACTTGGCGGACTACTTCCGCAACACGGGCATGAAATACAAACCTGTGGTATTCGATACAGCAGCGCAAACCTCAAAAGGTTTTGACGCGGGCCGTTGCGATGCTCTAACAACCGACCAATCTGGTTTGTATGCGCTACGTTTGAACTTAACTGATCCTAACGTCGCGGTTGTATTACCTGAAATCATTTCTAAAGAACCACTTGGGCCCGTTGTTCGTCAAGATGATGACAAGTGGTTTAACGTGGCGAAATGGACTCTCAATGCGATGGTTAACGCAGAAGAGTACGGTATTACCTCAAAAAATGCAGATGAAATGCTTAAATCTAGCGATCCTAATATCAAACGCATACTTGGCCTAGACGGTCCTAAAGGTAAAGGTTTGGGCATTCGCGATGATTGGGGATACCAAATTGTAAAACAAGTCGGTAACTATGGTGAAAGTTTTGAACGCACTGTAGGTAAAGGTTCTCCACTACAAATCGCACGTGGTGCAAATGCGTTGTGGAATGCTGGCGGCTTTATGTACGCTCCACCACTTCGTTAATAGTCACACAATCCCAAATAGGCGGTTTTAACCGCCTTTTTGGAAAAATGGATTTGAGGTTATAGTTGTATGAAACCTACTAAAACTATTGCGGCTAGCTCAGGAGCTCCCTCGGCTAAAAGCGCAAATTTGTTCTACAATCCTACTTTTCGTTCAGTCGCCTTTCAAATTATTGCTGTTCTCGTTCTGGTTTTTTTCTTTTACACCATTGTGACCAATGCACTTTCTAACTTAAGCTCTCGAGGCATTGCCACGGGGTTTGACTTCCTAGATCAAGAAGCTGGCTTTGGGATTGGCCTTACTTTGATCGAATACAATGAAACCTTTAGTTATGGGCGAACTTTTATCATAGGTTTACTCAATACCGCGCTAGTTTCTTTTTTAGGCGTTGTATTTGCCACCCTTTTAGGTTTCTTTATCGGTATTTCTCGTCTCTCTTCCAACTGGTTAGTCAGTCGACTTGCTGCTGTGTATATAGAAATCTTCCGTAATATTCCTTTATTACTGCAAATTTTCTTTTGGTATTTTGCCGTGTTACAGGCTCTACCATCGCCTAGGCAAAGCATGCAGTTAGGGGATTCTATTTTTCTCAATGTACGTGGTCTGTTCTTCCCCGCTCCCATTTTCGAAAGTGGCAGCACATTTATCTTTATTGCCTTTCTTGCTGGCTTACTAACCACCTTAATTATTGGCATTTGGGCTCGAAACAAACAGCGTTTAACAGGTCAGCAGACGCCTATGGGTAGAATTGCGGCTATCTTGTGCATTCTACTTCCTGTCATTGTGTACTTTGCTATGGGCCGTCCAGTGTCAGCAGAGTATCCACAACTGCAAGGGTTCAACTTCCAAGGTGGCATCAGTATTATCCCTGAGTTAGCCGCACTGCTGATTGCACTCAGTATTTATACGGCCGCATTTATTGCCGAAATTGTCCGTTCTGGCATTAATGCGGTGAGCCATGGTCAATCCGAAGCAGCAATGTCATTAGGATTATCTCGTTCAAAAACATTAAAACTCGTGGTCATTCCTCAAGCGCTACGCATCATCATTCCACCACTCACCAGCCAATATCTGAACTTGACCAAAAACTCATCATTAGCGATGGCGATTGGCTACCCTGATTTGGTTTCTGTTTTTGCCGGCACAACGCTCAATCAAACGGGTCAAGCGATTGAAATTATTGCGATGACCATGGGTGTTTACCTCACTCTCAGTTTGACGACATCGGCATTAATGAATATCTATAACCGTAAAGTTGCTTTGGTGGAGAGATAAGATGAAAGTACATCAGTTTCAACCTAACTTGCCACCGCCAGCCAATACCGTTGGCTTCATTGGGTGGCTGCGCAAAAATCTTTTTAATAACGCACTCAATTCCATCGTTACACTGATCTTAGGGTATTTCGCCTTCTGGCTTGTTTGGCATACTGTCGATTGGGCGATTATTAATGCAGATTGGGTAGGTACACAACGTAGTGATTGCACTCGTGAGGGGGCGTGTTGGGTGTTTATTAGCGTACGCTGGGATCAGTTTATGTATGGATTTTATCCAGAAGCTGAGCTATGGCGACCTCGCCTCTTCTATTTCACTCTTGCTATTTTTAGTGCGTTGCTCGCCTATGAAAATACACCGAAAAAAACGTGGATTTGGTTGTTTTTTGTCAACATCTACCCATTTCTTATCGCGGCGTTACTCTATGGCGGCTTTTTCGGCCTAGAAATGGTTGAAACGCATAAGTGGGGAGGCTTATTAGTTACGCTGATTATTGCCTTAGTTGGGATTGTTGTCTCGTTACCGATTGGCGTTGTACTGGCGTTGGGCCGGCGTTCCGAGATGCCCATTATTCGCAGCCTATGTACCGTTTACATCGAGGTTTGGAGAGGTGTGCCACTGATTACAGTTTTGTTTATGGCATCCGTTATGCTGCCTCTGTTCCTCTCGCAAGGCTCGGAAACGGATAAATTGGTTAGAGCATTAATTGGGGTGGTCATGTTCAGTTCGGCTTATATGGCAGAAGTGGTTCGTGGTGGTTTACAAGCGATACCTAAAGGTCAATACGAAGCCGCCGATGCGTTAGGTTTAAGTTACTGGAAAAAAGTCGGTTTGATTATTTTGCCGCAAGCACTGAAGATCACGATCCCATCTATCGTTAATACCTTCATTGGCCTATTTAAAGATACCAGCTTAGTACTCATTATCGGGATGTTTGACGTGCTCGGTATTGGACAAGCTGCCAATACCGATCCGGATTGGTTAGGCTTTTCTACTGAAAGTTATATATTTGTCGCGTTAGTGTTCTGGGTGTTCTGCTTTTCTATGTCTAGATATTCGATATGGCTTGAAAACAAACTCCATACTGGTCACAAACGATAACTACAAATCAAGGACGTATTATGACGCAGCAACGCAACCTCGCACCTTCTGAAGAAATCATGATTCAGATTAATGATATGAATAAATGGTACGGTGAATTTCATGTACTAAAGAATATCAATCTTACCGTTAAAAAAGGCGAAAAGATCGTTATTTGTGGCCCTTCAGGCTCAGGAAAATCGACCATGATTCGCTGTATTAACCGCTTGGAAGAGCACCAAAAAGGACAAATCGTCGTCGCGGGAAACGAACTGACGGAAGATCTTAAAAATATCGAAGCCGTGCGACGCGAGGTCGGTATGTGCTTCCAACATTTCAATCTTTTTCCACATTTAACCGTGTTAGAAAACTGTACACTCGCTCCAATTTGGGTAAAAAAGATGCCTAAAGGAGAAGCTGAAGCGGTTGCGATGAAGTATTTGGAACGCGTAAAGATTCCTGATCAAGCCGACAAATATCCCGGTCAACTTTCTGGCGGTCAGCAGCAACGAGTTGCGATTGCACGCTCATTGTGCATGAACCCACAGATTATGTTATTTGATGAACCAACATCTGCACTTGACCCAGAAATGGTACGGGAAGTATTAGATGTTATGGTTGAACTTGCAGGAGAAGGCATGACAATGCTTTGTGTTACCCATGAGATGGGCTTTGCTAAAGAAGTGGCCGATCGCGTTATTTTCATGGATGCTGGTGAGATCATTGAAGAAAATAACCCTGTTGAATTTTTTGAAAATCCTCAATCCGATAGAACGCGCAATTTTCTCTCTCAAATTCTCCACCATTAATGGATTAACGACCAACAAAGAGAGAGGTGAACATCACCTCTCTCTTTGTTTATGAGCATAGACACATGGTGTTACACATTCTTTAACATCTAAGTGACTATTTTTATTAAAATTTACACAAAACAAATACGATACAGGGCTTGCTTTTTAGCTCATTCAGCCCCATAAATGTACAAACAAACATAAACCCTTACGAGGAAGATTATGAACAGCCCAATGTTTACTCGCTCAGCTAGCTTAGAGAGCACACTACAAACCAATAAAGTGTTGAAGAATACTTACTTCTTGCTTTCAATGACTCTTATCACTAGTGCTATTGCTGCGATGGCAACAATGGCAATGCAAATTTCACCATTCATGGCACTCGCTATGCAGTTGGGAGCAATCGGTATCCTGTTCTTCGTGATGCCTAAAGCCATTAATTCCTCTTCTGGTATAGTGTGGACATTTGTGTTCACCACATTAATGGGTGGTGCTCTGGGTCCTATGCTTAATCACTATGCTGCAATCCCGAATGGCTCTAGCATTATTGCTCAGGCACTCGGCCTTACTGGCCTTGTTTTTATGGGCTTATCAGCTTATACCATTACGACTAAAAAAGACTTTTCGTTCATGAGAAGTTTTTTAATGGCAGGCCTCATTATTGTCATCGTTGCAGCAATTATTAATATTTTTGTTGGTTCTACCGTTGGCCAACTTGCGATCAGCAGCATCGCGGCGCTCGTGTTTTCTGGTTTTATCCTATTTGACACAAGCCGTATCGTACGAGGTGAAGAGACAAACTACATTAGTGCTACCATCTCAATGTATCTAAATATTCTGAACTTGTTCACAAGCTTATTGGCTATTTTAGGCATTATGAACGACGACTAATTTACATCGACATTTTGTCCAAACGAGCCCGCAAGCCACAGCTTGCGGGCTTTTTGCTTTCTAAACAGTTGAGATCACACATTCACTACGCTACCCTAAACGCGGATTTTTAATCGAGTAATAAAGATGTTTGAATACAATGGTAAAACCGTCGAAACTGATGCTCAGGGTTACCTCCTAGACCATACCCAATGGGAAGAAGGAATGATCCAGACACTGGCCAGTCAGGAAGATATCGAGTTAACAGACGCTCATCTAGAAGTCATTTGGTTCGTGCGCCACTTTTATGAAGAGTTTAATACTTCACCCGCAGTGCGTATGTTAGTCAAAGCGATGGAAAAAGCGCATGGTCCGGAAAAAGGCAATAGTAAATATCTGTTCAAACTCTTTAAAAAAGGCCCTGCCAAACAAGCAACTAAACTTGCTGGGTTACCAAAACCTGCCAAATGCTTGTAGTGCGAAACTAAGCTCCAAGCAACTTAACCATACAAAGCACAAAGCGGTGCTACTTTTAAAGTATTTCGAATCCGCTATATTTTTCAGTATAAGAAAGAAGTGATTCACGCAACACAGACATTACTTTCGCCGTTTTGGGGCCTTGTTGAAGCCACTGATAAAACTGCTCCAAATTTTCACTATTTCCAATGGCGATGACTTCAACCTCGCCGTTATGTAAATTTTTAGCATAGCCTGTTAAGCCTAGCTTTAGTCCTTGATGAGCGGTGTGATAACGAAAACCAACCCCTTGGACCCTGCCTGCCACGATAAACTTGTCGCACTGTTGAGCCATTTGGATCCCTCTCTATGTTTAAATACTCAATCATTTATCTACTAAAATGCGTCGTTCACTATAATGAAAGAAATGACAATGGGTTAATTTGATGTACATCCCATAGACACTCTCCCCAAACAATTTCCTTTATTTACGTATGACGCTCGCTCTTTGTTTGCTTTCCATTACCTTTTCTATGAAAATACGCCCCCATTTTGAATATTCATCGAGTAATGTATGACAGCTGCAATCTATCTAGTCAAAGGCCGTGAAAAATCTTTGCGCCGTAAACATCCATGGGTCTTTTCCCGAGGGATCAGCAAGGTAGAAGGTGAGCCTAGCCTTGGAGAGACCGTCGACGTTTATACTCATGATAATCAGTGGTTAGCAAAAGCAGCCTATTCCCCTACTTCTCAAATTCGAGCTCGCGTTTGGAGCTTTGAGAAGCAGGAGATCAATGTCGATTTTTTTGTGAAACGGCTCGAAGATGCACTGTTAGTTCGCCAGGAGATTATTGAACGAGATGGTCTTACAGGCTTTAGGCTGATTGCAGCAGAATCAGATGGGTTGCCCGGTATTACTATCGATAAGTATCAAGATTATCTAGTATGCCAACTGCTTAGCGCAGGGGCTGAATACCATAAAACGAATATTGTTAAAGCGCTGACAATCGTTTTCCCAGAGTGCCATGTTTACGAACGTTCAGATGTTGCCGTTCGTAAAAAAGAAGGTTTGGAAGAGCGCATGGGCGTGCTGCATGGCGATGAGCCGCCAAAATCAGTCATTATCGAAGAAAATGGCGTAAAAATTAGCGTCGATATTGTTGGTGGACACAAAACAGGCTTTTACCTAGACCAACGTGACAGCCGCCAGAAATCAATAAAATATGTGAAGGATAAAGATGTCCTTAACTGTTTTTGTTATACCGGAGGCTTCGGTTTGTATGCTCTTAAAGGCGGTGCCAAACGTGTAATTAATGCCGACGTCTCACAACCTGCATTAGATACCGCCAAATACAATGCAGAGATCAATCAATTCGATATCTCCAAAAAACGCGCTGTATTTTTAAATGCCGATGTTTTCAAATTATTGCGAGAATACCGTGATCAAGGAACGCTGTTTGATGTGGTGATTATGGATCCACCTAAGTTCGTATCGAGTAAAAATAACCTGATCTCCGGTGCAAACGGTTATAAAGACATCAATATGTTGGCAATGCAAATTTTAAAACCCGGTGGCACTTTACTCACTTATTCATGCTCTGGCCTTATGGGCACAGATCTCTTCCAAAAAATCATTGCGGACGCGGCGCTTGATGCAGGTCGCAGCGTTAAATTTGTTGAAAGGTTCGAGCAAGCCGCTGACCACTTGACAGATTCAGCCTACCCTGAAGGGTTTTATCTAAAAGGGTTCGCTTGTAAGGTCTTGTAAGCCGTATTTATAGACAGCAAGAAAAACCGGAGCTCTTATCAAGCTCCGGTTTTCGTTATTTTAGTCCTTTAAATGGTTTAGGTTATCCATCAAGCTACTGGTGATATCCGCAGCTGACGCACCATCAAAGTCCACGGTCAATGTTTGACCCGACTTAACAATCGTTAGGTGCGATTCATGTTCATTTCCTGTAACACGAATAGATACATCGTCCACAACACCTTGATGATCTGCACTACTCAGCCCATCAAGTAATACTGTGATCTCGTCTTTGGACATGTCTTCAAACAAATCAGAGAAATCTAACGAATCCCCTTCCGAACGATGGAAGTCCGTGACGCGGTCAGTCGCGGTTTCCATCTCAACCCATTTGAATATGTCTGCGCCACTATCACCCGTTAAAATATCGTTACCAAGGCCGCCAATGAGGATGTCGTTACCTTCACCGCCTCTCAAACCATCGTTATGAGAACCACCATCAATATAATCATCACCGGTATGACCAAAAAGGATATCAGAGCCGGATTGACCAAATATTCGATCATTACCACTACCGCCATTGACAACATCAGCATTACGGCTTGCTACATCGTTTGATAATAACAATCCATCACTATCTAACATTGAATCAGCGCCAGAAAGATTGCCTGTCATTACGTGATGATTGGCAATATCAGACGCTGAAAGCTCCAAATCATCATCACTACCGTAACCATGAGATCCCGTCATTCCTGCATAAATGACGTCATTTCCAGAGCCCGTCTCAATATGATCGTTCCCCGATCCACCACTAACAGTTTGGTTTTGAGAGCCATTATTATAACCTTGCCCTACGTGAATATGGTTTTCATTGCCATGAACATCACGTACTGTACCTAGCAAATTCCCCCCAAAAGCAACATCGAATCTATCTGGGTGCTGTGAGTTTTCACCATTTCTAATAACTATCATGTCATTTAAATCATTGCCTTCAACCGTCAATGGTAAACCTACGGGTACACCATTTTTATCTACAGCGTTGACCGAAATAGTTAAAGTACTATTGGCAGCATCACCATCATTATCTCTCACGGTATAACTAAAAACTTCCTGTGCGTTGAGGGGGATCTTAGAGGCATCCTCAGTCACTTGATAAGTATAGCTACCATCAGCCATCAGAATCAGCTCGCCATACAAACCAATAACATTAGTGCCAACACCGGTATTAATACTGCTTGATGTTTCTCCATTCACACACCCTATGACAGTCAATGATCCATCGGCACCGTGCAAATCGTTATGCATTACATTACCTAAAGCACTTGGCAAATGGTAACCACTTCCTTCAACAATCTTTGCCACCAAGTCAAACTGGTTGGATGCATTTTCGTCTGTCTTTATCGAGTTGATAACATTACCGTTTTTATCAACAAAACCTAAGACTTCAACTGTATACATCTTACCTTCAAATTCAAAAGTCACAGATTGACTTTCAATAGTAATGATATCCCTTGGATCAGACTGATTATTTGGTGTTTCGTTATGGGCAAAATTCACCGTAATCGTCACAGGCGTTACTCGACCATAAGCATCGGTTACTGAAAATGTTACATCTAGTGTTGCCCCCGTAATCGAGTCATAGATAGGGTAATTATAGTGAGTAAAGGTTCCTAGTTGGACTAGCTCATTGAGAGCTATATTTCCAGCCAATCCACTATCGTTATCAATAAAACCATACCCTGATTGCCCATACCCTGCACTCGTTCCCCAGCGTACTTGGTCTAAATCAGGGTCAGCATCGCGCGAATCATAAATTGTAATATTTGAACCACCTGCGATATTGCTCCACTTAGCCGAAACACCGTTAAAATTAAATGAATCGGCTAATACATTGATTGAAGCAACATCCGCATTAGCAATAGGGGCATCATCTTCGATAACAATGGTGATTGTACTTGTGCTCGAAATACCACTTGAATTTTGTGCTTCAATGGGAATATCAATCACAAGGTCATCTTCTCCACCATTATTCGTGTGGTCGAATACAGCATGCAACTGACTAGTCACCTTGCCTTGGTTATCTACGGTAATTTCGACCACTTTATTGTCAGCAACCGTTCCAATCAGTCTCTGTTTATCCGAAGATAAGTTCCAGGTAATAGCTACACCATTAGAAGTGTAAGTACCAACCGGAATCCCCATAGAAAGCTCAGAGGTGTTCGCAATATTAAGCTGCCCTTCCACTGAGGTCTGGTTAGTCGTGTCTTGTGAACCAGTGATAGATGCGTCATCCGCAATCCCGCCTTGTAATCCTTCTTCAGAAACATTGAGCGTCAATTCACCAATAACCGGTGGAGACACAGGCTTGACCGCAAAACCAAGCACAGCACTGTCACCATCGGCATCAGTAACTTTCACTTGGAAATCAATATCTCCATCACCTAACGGCGATTGTATATTTTGATACTGGTAAAACTCCCATTTTCCCGTTGTCGGTGTAAACTCGAGTTTGAAGACTAAATGCCCTTCTGCATCTTTACCAGTAAGAGTATTTGCTCCTACTAATCCAACAGTAATGTCAGAGCCAGTAACCGTTTTGAGTGTCGCAGATTCATCCAGGCCAACTAATTGCAGTGCCCCTCGACCATCGGCCCCCCATTGCGGTTCAACGACACCAGAACCATAAGCAATTGGCTGCGGCGCATCCGAACCAAGAAACTCGATATTTTTAACGGTAAAGTCACTATTATCTTTATGATTGAACGAGTGACCATTATCAGTAGCTTTGATAACCATCGTATCAAAACCACCCTGTTGCACAGAAAAGTCTTTAGCGTAATCTCCACGGTTTTCATCAGAGGTAAAACTTTGAGTTGCAATCAGCTTTCCATCTCGCCAAAACTCAACAATCCCGCTTTCGCCCTCACCGCCAAACATTTTGCTGAACTCAATTTTCGCACCATAAGCTACCGTGTTAGGATCGAGTTTAATAACCAACTCTTCGGATGCAGAACTGCCATCTGAAAACTTACGAAAATCAACTTCATTAGCAAGGTTATGGTACGGAGAATCCTTACTACTAACGCCGATACCTTCGCTGTCACCATTAATATTTGCACTAACTAACGTGGATGATAAAGCTGAAGAGAATCCTTTTGCAGTAATAGTAAATTGACCACCGTCAATCGTAGTCCTATTACCACGGTAACTTGTTAGATCAAACTGGCCAGTTAACACATCAGGGATGTCAGTTGCTGTAGCAGCAACTGGATCCATCGCATGGTCGCTAGGTGCATCGTCTTCAATGATGATAGATAATTTGCTTTCCGTTGTGGCTTGCCCATCTGAAACAAATACGCCGAGATCTAAACTCAGTGTATCTTCTTGGGAACCATCTGGATGGTCGACAGGGTTGAGTAAAGTGGCTGTATAGTTCCACTCGCCCTTGCCACTAGCATTAGGAGCAGTAAGCTCGATTTCAATAACGGATTTAGAATCACTACCAGATGTAGAGCCTATCAGCTTGTGATTTTGAGCATCCCATTCCCAAACGACTTCCATACCTCCCGACGTGATGCCCTCCGGTCCCGAAAGAGTGATCCCTACGGAGTCGCTATCTACATAATCAATTGTGATGCTGCCAGATACCTTAATTGCGTCGCTTGTATCTGAGGATCCAATATCATCTTGAAGTCCACCAGATAAGCCTTCCTCGGAGAGAGGAGCAATGCTTGATATTGCGATGCTTGCCTTATCGTTCGCACCATTGATGGTGATGGTCACTTGTTGCTCTGTGCCGTCTTCCGATTTCACCGTGAAGGTTTCAG